>JBAZEK010000004.1 GCA_041653995.1 Dehalococcoidia bacterium | reverse complement strand
TTGGCTGCGGATACAGCGGCCTGGCCCGCTTCTTCAGCCAGCGCTTCATCTATTTTCTTGCCGATAACCACCTGCTCCGCCTGGACCGCCCTGTAGGGTATGACGTGAACGGCGTTGAGGCAGATCCTGGCGGCTGAGACCTTGCCGTCCTTGGTTGTGATCATGACCGCACAGTTGACGATGGGGAAGTCGATGGACCTGCGCAGGGCGAACTTGAGGAACGCGCTGGATGATCCTGCGGCGGGCTCGGGAATCTGTATGCCGGTGACGATCTCGTCGGCCTTGAGCACGGTGGTCTTGACGGGCTTGACCTCGAAGAAGTTCTCGGCGTCGATGGTGCGGCTGGAGGTCACGATTTTGGCATCGAGGGCCACCAGGGCGGGGGCGGTGTCGCTGGGATGGACTGCGAAGCAGCCTCCGGAGACGCTGCCGCCGAAGATGGAATGGTAGCGGTTGTCGCCCTTGATGGCGTAGCACCTGCCGCCCTTTTTGCGCAGGCAGGAAAACCTGTTGTTCTGATTGCGGTAGTACCAGCAGCGGATGTCCTGGCAGATGTTGCCCCCGATGGTGCCCATGTTGCGCAGGTGGGGTGAGGCGGTCCTGCCGGCGGCCTGCGCCAGCGCGGCGTATTTGGACTTGATGACGGGATCGGCGGCGATATCGGCCAGCAGGGCCAGCGCGCCGATGTTGAGCATGCCGCCCGACTCCTTGATGTCGCTCAGCCCCTGTATGGTCTTGATGTTAATGAGGGCTTCCGGGTAGGCGGGCAGGATGGAGTCCTTCATCTTGCCCAGGATATCGGTGCCGCCTGCGATGACGGCGGCGCGTTCACCGTAGCGGCCCATGAGGGCCACGGCCTCGTCCACACTGTATGCGTTGAAGTGTTTAAAATTCTTCACGATAACCCCCTTATTTCGCCGCCTTCATTTTTGCGGCGGCCTCTTTGACGGCTATGGGATGCTGAGGATAGGTGCCGCAGCGGCAGAGGTTGCCCGAGAGAGCAGCCATAACCTCCTCCTCGGTCGGGTCCTGGTTGCGGTCCAGCAGCGCCTTGGAGGCGACCACGAAGCCGGGTGTGCAGTAGCCGCACTGCATGGCGTGGTTGTTCACGTATGCTTCGATCAGGGGATGGCCGTCGGCGGCGATGCCCTCGACGGTCTCGACGGTCTTGCCGTCGCACTCGATGGCCAGCATCATGCAGGAGAGGACGGGTTTACCGTCCACGATCATGGTGCATGAGCTGCAGGCGCCGCGGTCGCAGAACTGCTTGGAGCCCGTCAGGCCGAGCACGTCGTGGATGAGGTAGTAGAGGGTCCAGTTGGGCTCCACCAGGAAGGAGTGCTCTGCCTTATTGATAATCAGTTTGATGCGGCCTTCCGCTGTGGGCAGGCCGCGTCCCTTGTGCGATTTGAAGACATGGCTTTTCAGCCCGTCCTGCGTATCATGCGAATCCCCGCAGTAGGGGCAGGTGAAAGTCCTGGTTTCTTTACTCAAGTTCTCGTCCTCCTCTTTCTAAGCTTATTCTCTGATTATAGTTTCCCCAGTGCATTCAGTACTTTGTCAGGTGTAATCGGGAAGTCTTCGATCCAGACCCGTATGGCGTTGTAGATAGCAGGCGCCAGCAATCCCGGCATAACCGTAGCGATATCCTCGCCTATGCCCACGAGCCCATATGGTCCGTAGCCCATGCCGGTCTCCACCAATATGGTGCCGATCGGTCCGATATCCTTGATGCCGGCGATCTTGTAGTCGAGCAGGTTCCCGTTGAGCATCACACCGGTTACCGGATCATATATCATTTCCTCTAATTTGCCGCGGCTTACGCCCATGATGCTGCCGCCGTACTGCTGACCCCAGCAACTCATTGGGTTGATGGCCTTGCCTATGTCGTTGACATTCACGATGCGGGTGACGAAAACCTCGCCTGTTTCAGTATCGACCTCGACCTCCATGAAATGGGCCTGGCGGCATAAGTGGGGCCTGGGATTATTAGGATTGACCCCGCCGTGCTGTACATGAAAAGCATCGGCAAACAGCGGTTGTACCCAGGAGTTCCTTACGCCGAAGGCCTCGGCCTCGGACATCGATCCGGCAAGGCTACCGCGTTTGGGGACGTCGGATACGGGTATTTGTATGGAAGGATCGGATTTATGGATAATCAGGCTATTTTGTATATCCAGGTCTTCCGGTTTAGTATCGGGCAACATCGGTGCAAAGCTGCCTCGCTGGGTTACAGATGTAGGGCTGGTGACCGCTTCCAGTATCCTTTGCTTTAAAATCCTGGCCGCATGACGCACCGCCCAACCGTTAATGGACATGTTGGTTGAAGAACCGGGGGTCATCCTGTAAAAGCCCGGATCAACCTGCTGGTTATAATGCACATCCTCGAGACGGAAGCCGAGCTCATCCGCTACGATCTGACAGTAGGATTCCTCTGCATTGACACCCTGGTCGCAACCCATGGATAGTATGGTGGCAGTCCCGTCTTTTCGTTCTATGCGTATGGCAACTTCGCCGCTGCCAAGCGAGTCACCCCACTCCTGTGTCCAGGTGAAGCCAACGCCGTGCATCCTACCGTTGGGGAGCTTTCGTGTTCCGGCCTTGTGCCAGGATTCATCCCATTTAAACTCGGCTTTACCTTTCTCGATGCATTCTTTGAGGCTGTCTCGCGCTTCAAAACCTCGCCGTTTTTTCTCCTCGTTAAGCCAGGCCATGTCATGTTGTTCGGCGCCGTCGTTTTTAAGTGCAACCTCGATCGGATCCATATCAAGTTCAGCCGCGACGCGGTCCATAATCATGGTAAAGGAAAGACAAGGCGGCAGCAGTTCGCAGCGCGTGGGAACAGTCTCAGGCTTATTGACCCATACAGATTTAACTTGAGAATTTATATTTGGGACCCGCGTATTCTCATTTATATGAAGAGCCGGGAAAAAAATCGGCATGTATGCGTTAAGGTTATAGAGGGTGCCATCGACGGCGGTGATGGTGCCGTCATTTTTAAAGCCGACCTTAATTAAATAGGTCCCTGCGTCCATAGAGCCGACGTTAAAATCCTCCCTGCGGTTCAGGATATATTTCACCGGCTTTCTTGTTCTCTTTGCCACCAGGCCGGCACAATAGTGCGGCCCCATTAACGATTCGGCACAGGTCCAGCCTCCGAAACTCCCCCCCTGATAGGGCATATGGAGTTGAATTTTATCCATAGGTACACCGCCATACCAGCTGGAGATTTGATATTTGGGCAGATGCGCCCTCTGTTGCTTAAGCCATACCTCGGGGCAATCCCCGTTCCACTTGAACACTCCGCACTGGCGCTCGGGGCCCATTCCGGTATGAAGGCGGCGCACGATCCTGAATTCCACAACCTTATCTGCTTCGGCAAATCCCTTCTTCACATCACCCTTTATCAGTGTATCGATGATACCCTTGTTCCAGTGGTTCGCGTCTGCGTAGCGTTCCGGGTAGGACAGCGGCGCATCCGCTTCGGCTGCCTTCTCCACATCGAGATTGAAAGGACGTTCCTCCCACTCGACCTCGATCAGTGAGAGCGCCTCCTCCGCGATGGACTCCGTATCGGCCGCTACGGCGGCGCCGACCAACTCTCCCTCAAAATGGGCAATCCCGGGAAGCGGCTTATCGGTGCCGAAAAATCCCGCCATCTGGCCGATGTTTGCCGCTTCCGGCATCTCGGGATCATCGTAACGCAGGATATACCTTACGCCCGACAGCTTCTCCGCCTTGCCGGTGTCCATCTTGAGTATTTTGGCATGCGCGTGGGGAGAGGTCAGGAAACGCATATACAGCATTCCTGGAAGTTGTATGTCCATGGTATAGGCAGCCTCACCGGAAGCCTTGGGCGGTCCGTCCAGCTTACGGGGTAATTTCCTGCCTATGGATTTATATTCCTTGAGCGGATACCTGTCCGACCCCAGGTTGTCGAACATCTCCTGCATTCGTTCTTTTTCGATTTCCGACTGTCTGGTCATATCACGGCCTCCTCCGATTTAGATAATTCGCTGCCTAGGTAGCTTCGCAGGAACAGGGACTGGTCGATCAGGTCGCTATACTCATCCCGGAAATATTTCAGCGAGTCCAGCACGGGCACGGCCGCCGCCTGCCCCAGGCCGCACATCGATGCCAGGGCCATTGTCCGAGCAAGGTCCTCCAGTTTACTGATATCTCCCGATTCGCCGTCTCCCCGGATCAACCTGCCCAGGATCTCCAGCATGACCTCGCTGCCCTCGCGGCAGGGCGTGCACTTCCCGCAGGACTCCTCGTTGAGGAAATGCATGTTGTTATAGACTATATCGACGATATCCCGGTCCGTGTTGATTACGACTACCGCTCCCGAGCCCAGGCATGTCTCGTGTGACAACGGTGTATCGATCATGTGCACAGGCAGGATAGCGCCGGCGGAACCTCCGACCTGCACCGCTTTGACGCCCGCCGCACCGGCCAGGTCGACCACCAGCTCCTTCAGCGTGCTGCCCATCTCAAGCTCGTAGACGCCGGGCCTGGCGACATCGCCGCTCACGCAGAACACCTTGGTGCCTTTGCTCCTTTTGGTCCCCATGGCGCTGAACCAGACGGCGCCGTTGTTGATGATATGGGGTACATTCATCAGCGTCTCTACATTATTAATAATGGTCGGACGATCCCACAGCCCGCAGGTGGGGGGATAGGGTGGTTTATAGCGCGATTCACCCCTGCGGCCTTCGATGGAGTTCATGAGTGCAGATTCCTCACCGCAGACGTATGCGCCCGCGCCCTCGAACACCCGTATATCCGTGTCCTTCAAAAAGCCTTTCTCTTTGGCCTGTTTTATCGCCTCAGCCAGCAGGTTAAAAATAGAATGATATTCGGCCCTGAGGTAGATATACGCCTGCTGCGCGCCGATGGCCAGGCCTGCTATGAGCATACCCTCGATAAGCGTGAAAGGATCTTTGGATAATAAGTATTTGTCCTTGAATTGGCCGACCTCACCCTCATCGGCGTTGCAGATGAGATATTTCATTTTTGCCTTGGTATTGCGTGCCAGCTCCCATTTGAGGCCGCAGGGAAAACCCGCTCCACCGCGTCCCGTTAGCCCCGATTTCTTGATCTCCTCAACTATTCCCCGGGGCTTCATTTTGCATGCTTTCTCGTAAGCTTTGAAGCCTCCCGCCTTGAGATAAGATTCGATGTCCTGCGGATCCACGATTCCGCAGTTACCCAGCACAATGCGTTTTTCCGCCACTTATAACCTCCTTGGATTCAATCAGCCGAAGTGCCTCTATTGAAAGGACCTCAATATCTCTGTTATCCTCGCCGGGGTCAGGTTCCCGTAAAGCGTATCGTTGATCATCATGGCGGGGGCCTGGTCGCAGGCGCCGATACAGCCCGCCTGCTCCAGGGAGAACCTGGCATCGGCCGTGGTCTGCCCCGGCTCGATCCCCAGCTCCTTTTTAATGCTCCTTATCACACCCTGTGCATCTTTCAAATCGCAGGGGAGGCAACCGCACACGCGGATGATGTTTTTACCCACTGCGGCGACTGGCAGGTATGAGTAGAAGGTGGATACGCCGTAGATCTCATTGAGGGGGATCCCTGTTTTATCGGCCAGGGAGGATAATACGGTTTTAGACAGACTACTGTTATTAACGAGCTCCTGTTTCAGCGCGGGCAGGAGCTCCGCGCGGTTGGCGGAAGAGGATTGTGTCCCTTTTGCGGCAGCGCTCATCGTACTGCACCTCCCTTCAATGCTTTAAAACCGGGCGCGGCACTCAGCGCTCCCGTGGGGCAATGCTCGATGCAGATGCCGCAGTCCCGGCAGGCTTCTGTGTTTAAGGCCTCATCGAATCCTGTGACGACCTTCGACCTGAAGCCGCGGTATCCGATACTGAGTATGTTTTTGTGGGCGATATCGGCGCAGGCCCGGACGCATTTGCGGCAGAGTATGCACTTGGAAAGGTTGCGCACGACATAGGGGTTTGTCTCCTCGGCCGGATAAAAACGGGGAGCTCTCACGTTGAAACGCGGGGCGCCCACCTGGTAATCGGAGGCCAGATTATGCAGGGCGCAATTCTCCGCATTGGTATCGTTCACGCAGTCGCCGGTATGGGCGGTGAGCAGCAGCTCCACTATCACCCTGCGGGCCGCTATGACCCTGGGCGTTTGGGTGTGCACCACCATGCCATTGGATACAGGGGTATGGCAGGCGCCCATCAATGTTCTTGAGCCCTCCACCTCCACCACGCAGACGCGGCACACACCGGTGGGGATTAAACCTTTAATATGGCAAAGCGTAGGTATCGTTATGCCGTGTGCCGTAGCCGCCTCCAAAATGGTAATACCATCGCGAACCTTAATGCCTTTCCCATCGATCGAAAGTTGCACACTACTCATATTCGCACCCGCAATTCATTTTTTCAGCCTCCTCCTGATATTTAAAATTCGCCTGTGGCGGCTACTTCAACAGGAAAAATATTCTCGATGGATTAATATCTGTATCACCTGCCGGGTGATTACATATTTTTCTTCAGCTCGGATAGTATGAGTTCCGCCTCCTTAACCGTATCTTTAACAACATCGGCAGCGTCTTTAATCTCGGTGATCATACCGGCCACGGCGCCGCAGCCGACGCTACCATCTTTCACATCTCCTTCCAGCAAGCCGGGGATGATAGTGCCCCTGTAAAGCATGCTTACGTCCACCACTGAGCCGCCGCCGGCTGCCACTTTCTGGCATTTGTCGGTCAGGTTATTGCGGATACCCCTGGCCATTCCCATCACGCCGGCGCTGGCAACGGTGCCGGTATCGATGGCCTCAACAATCGCCTTTTTTACGTTGGGGTGAGTGTCGCACTCCGTCGTGGCCATGAAGCGTGTACCCATATATATGCCCTCGGCTCCCAGTGCAAACGCGGCCACCATGCCGCGGCCGTCGGCTATCCCTCCTCCCGCGACCACCGGTATCTTCAGCGCCCGGACTATCTGCGGTACAAGTACAAAGGTCGTCAGCTGATCCATGCCGCTGTGTCCGCCTCCCTCAAATCCGACGGCAATCATACAGTCGATACCCGCGGCCTCCGCCCTTCTGGCTATTTCTACGTTGATGGATAGTCCCCTGCACAGCACGGTGATGCCCGCCCGTTTAAACGGATCGATGTAGGGCTCCATATTCTCACCTGTTATGACAACCGCAGACACCTTC
Organism: Dehalococcoidia bacterium; assembly: GCA_041653995.1. Classification (NCBI taxonomy): domain Bacteria; kingdom Bacillati; phylum Chloroflexota; class Dehalococcoidia; species Dehalococcoidia bacterium. Next base: position 225,670 of record JBAZEK010000004.1, on the reverse strand, counting down.
TCTTCAACGGCTACCTGGATCGTGCGGTCGGTGAACTCCTTGCCCAGATCGGGGAACATTGTGGGTGGCAGAACGATATTCACGGCAAAAGGTTTGCCGGTTAAAGCCCTTACCCTCTGAATCTCGCGCCGCAGCCTTTCACCGGTTTCCGTCACATCCTTGGTCATCGTCGTTGACCCGGCGTTGGGCCCGATGACACCCAGGCCGCCGGCGTTGGATACCGCGGCAACCAGCCTGGCGCCCGTGATCCAGAGCATGGGCGCCTGGATAATGGGATATTTGATCTTCAGTAACTTACAGACGCGGTTCTGCTTAAAGTTCAATTCCTTTGCCTCCCAACTGTATAGTGTTTGACCGTATCCGAGAGCCGTGTGTGATCGAAACTGACAGCATGATATCACTCAATATAAGAAATGTCAATATCGATATAAACACTATGGATATATATAATTCTGTATGATATTTAGCCGTCTCCGCTTTGTTCAATCAGATAAACATAGCGACGAAGGGCATATTTTAACGTACGGATTGCCGCGGTCAACGTACAATGACATAATTAGGGCGTCATGTCTGATAGGCTTCTGTATAGGCAACCGCTGTCGGGGATACGCGTCCTCGAGCTTTCCGGGCGCTGGACGGGATTCTGCGGCAGGCTGCTGTGCGACCTGGGCGCTGAGGTAGTTCTGGCGGAGCCGCCGGGAGGCAGCGTCGCGCGCAGGGTAGGGCCTTTCCTGTCCGATCAGCCCGGTCCCGACCGCAGCCTTTCTTTCTGGTACGAAAATGACGGCAAGCCCGGCATAACCGTTGATATAAACATCCCATCGGACCGGGAGCGTATCCAACAACTCGTACAATCCTGCGATATTGTGGTCGAGTCCTGCGCGCCGGGCCGCCTTGCTGAGGCCGGCCTGGATTATGAGGCATTGAGACGGGTCAATCCGGCGCTGATCGTGGCCTCGATCAGCGGGTTCGGCCTGACTGGTCCTTACAGCGGCTATAAGTCGTGCGGGCTGGCGGCCTCCGCGGCGGGAGGACAGATGTACGTCTGCGGTCTGCCCGGCAGGCAGCCGCTGCAGCCCTACGGCGAACAGCCCTATCGCCTGGCCTCGCTCTTCGCCGCCTGCGGAATTCTGTTGGCCCTGCGCCGGCGGGAACTGGCAGGCGAAGGCCAGCACATCGACATCTCGCTGCAGGAGGCCGCTGCCGCCGCCCTCGAGCACGTCATGGTGCAGTATTTCCATGATAACGTTGTCGCCCGCCGACTGGGTAGTCTGCAGTGGAACGGGGCGGCCGATCTCTTCCCCTGCCGGGACGGCTACATTCTGCTGACCTTCAATCGTGAATGGGATACGCTGGTGGAATTGCTGGGAAATCGCGATATGGCTGCAGAACTGGGGCAGCCCGCCTGGAAAGATGAGGGCTATCGCCGGCAGCATATGGATGATATCCAGGAGGTGCTGACCTTCTGGACCTGCCAGCATGGCAGAGATGAGCTTTTCAGGCTGGGACAGGATATGCGCTTCCCCTGGGCGCCGGTCGGTTCGATCGCGGATGTGGCGCAGAACGCTCAACTGAGGTCCAGGCACTTTTTCATGCCGGCAAGTCATCCACTGGTAAAGCGCGAGTTTGAGGCGCCGCGGCCAGTCATCGCTGAATTGTGTAGGGGCGGGTTTTCAAATCCGCCCGCAACGGGCGCACCCGAAGGTACGTCCCTGCAGGGTGATAAAGATATATGTAGGGGCGGGTTTTTAAACCCGCCAGAAAATGCGGGCGCACCTGAAGGTATGCCCCTGCAGGGTATACGTGTGCTGGATTTCACCTGGATGCTGGCCGGGCCCTATGCCACTCGCCTGCTGGCCGACTTCGGCGCGGAAGTGATAAAAGTTCAGTCGCAACAGACCGCGACCGGCGCCGAGGATAACCAGACCGGGTACTTCGCCGCCTGGAACCGTAACAAGCTTGGCATTACGCTCAACCTGTCCAGACCGGAGGCGCGCAATATCGTGATCGAACTGGCCGGGAAATGCGATGTCGTCATGGAGAACTTCACGCCGCGTGTGATGCGCAACTGGGGCCTCGATTACACGCGCCTGCGGGAGGCCAATCCCAAACTCGTAATGGTCAGCCTCTCAGGGTTCGGCCGCGGAGGGCTCTGGGAGAACTACGCCGCGCTGGGCTCGACGGTGCAGGCCCTCTCCGGCCTGACAGGCCTGACTTCGTACCGGGAGGGCAGGCCCTGCGGCATAGGATTCGCCCTGGCCGACCATATCTCCGGCTTATATGCCGCCCTGGCGGCCCTCTCCGCCCTGCGCCGCAGGGACGCAACCGGCTGTGGCGAGCACATCGAGATATCCGAACTGGAGGCCGCCTGCAGCACGCTCGCTCCTGAGTTGATACATCTTTCACTGGGCGGCAACGCCGCCGGGCCGCAGGGGAACCACCCGGCGCGTCAGCCGGCAGCGCCGTATGGATGCTATTTATGCAAGGGCGATGATAGCTGGTGCGCGATAGCGGTGCATGACGAAGAAGAGTGGCGCTCGCTGTGCCGCGCCGTCGGCGATCCTGCCTGGACACGCCAGAGCAAATTTGCTGATCTGAGCGGACGTCGTGAGAATTCCGGGGAACTGGACCGGTTGATTGGCGAGTGGACCCGCACTCAGACCAAACGCGAAGTGATGCGGATATTGCAGGAATCCGGCGTTCCCGCCGCGGCCGTCAGCGATGCCTCCGACCTGGCTGCGGACCCCCAGCTTTGCGAGCGCGGTTTCTTCATCGAGCTGCAGCATCCCCGGCTGGGCGTAATCCGCGCCGATGGGAATCCCATCAGGTTGAGCGCCACACCTGCGCGTTTCAGGTCCGCCGCACCGCTGCTGGGAGCTGACAATCGCCGTGTCTTCCTGAATCTGCTGGGTATGGATGAGGAACGTTTCAACGCGCTGGTTGCACAGGGAATTATCGGTTAGGCGCCCTTGCTATAGACTATTTTACCGTCCATCAGGGTCATCTCAACACTGATGTTACTCAGCTCCTCGGGATCTGCATTCAGCGGGTCGCCGCTGAACATCACCAAATCGGCAAGTTTACCCTTTGAGATGCTGCCCAGCTCACTTTCCAGGAAGCAGGAGAAGGCAGCTCCGGATGTATACAATTCCAGGGCCTCAAGCACAGTTATGGCCTGAGACGGAGCAACCTGTCTTCCGTTTTCGGCGCGGCGGGTCACGGCGGCATAGATGCCCTTGAGCGGGTCAGGCCCGGCCACGGGCGCATCGGACCCCGCCGCGACCCTCAGGCCCGCCTTTAATAAATCCTTTACGGCATACAAATAGGTCATCTGCATCTGCGGCACTGTGGCCAGGTAGCGCTCGCCGCTATAGTAGATGAAGGCCGGGTTGGTGGCCACCACCGCGCCCAGTTTTAGTAGTCTCCGGGCGGCTGCAGGCGTGCATATCGAGCAGTGCTCCAGGCGGTGACGGCTGTCTTTACGAGTGAATCTTTTCGCGGCATATTCCAGTGCTATTATAGCCGCGTCCACCGTCGTCTCTTCAACAGCGTGTATAGCCGCTTGCCGTCCGCTCCGCTGTATCTCGAGTACCAGACGGTTTAGCTCTTCCTGCGAAGGGTTGAGACTGCCTCTGACCTCGTCCAGCATGATCTTGATTGCGCCGCTGAACAGCCCGGCATCGTATTCGTGCTGCGGCAGCCCGGCAGGCAGACGGCCTGACTCATCCATCCCGCACATCAGAATGGTGCGGAGCGGGAAGATCCCCCGCCTTTTCCAGTCAAGGTATATGTTCCAGCGATCGGGCCCATTGCCCTGCGACGCATCCTGCACCGTGGTAATACCCAGGCTAAGCAACGTTTCACCTGCGCGGGCAACCGCTGCTTCAAGCTCGGCTGATCCGACCGGGGGAATCACGCCGGCCAGGTAGGAGCCCATGCCGAAGAGCAGGCCGTTGGGGTCCCCGGTCTCCAGGTCGCGTTCGATCATGCCGCCCGGCGGCTCCTCACTCTGTCCCGTTATGCCCGCCAGCCTCAGGCCTGCGCTGTTTAGCACGTGTGCATGCCCGCTGCGGTGCGCCAGTTTAACCGGGTGATCCATCGTGGCACGGTCGAGGTCATGCAGTGTGGGGTGCCTTTTCTCCGCCAGGTAGAATTCATTGTACCCCGTGCACCTGATCCAACGGCCCGGGGGCAGGTTTGAGGCCACGGTTTTGATCTTATTCAGGATATCTTCCACGGATTTGACTGAGGCGGGGCTGAGGTCGATGTTGAGCAGGCTCTCGGCGTAGGCCGTCACATGGCAGTGCGCATCGTGGAAGGCGGGTATGACGGTACTGCCCCGGCAATCGATAACCCGGGCGGCCCCTGCCAGGGAAGGGTCGATATCTTTGCCGCTCACCCCGGATATGCGCTTGCCCTCAATATAGATTGTCCTGGCTGGCGGACGGCGCGGATCCAGCGTAATAGCGCCGGCATTGCGCAGCACCAGGCGGGTATCAGGTTTGCCCATCGCGTATCCTCTGAAAATACGTATTTAGACCGGCATAGAATGCGAGGGCGTTATCGTTCAGGTCGGGCGGCGGCATAAGGTCGGCCTCCGAAGGATGATAGAGATCCTCTTCTCCTACCGGCAGCACGGGCAGGGCTGTGTCCGATATACCGTCCCAGCTTGCGGTGAAGGGTAATCCGATCGCGCCCAGCGGAGGGTCCACCGTTGCGTCCACCAGGACGTATCTGCCGTTTATCTCAACTCTGCAGGCCAGGTGGTTGACGGGGTCCATCTGCTGCGCCAGCTTCCAGAGGTCGGGCGGGTAGAGCTCCTCGAACTCCGCCCAGCGATAGGGGAAAACGGCATAGAGCACGTTCAGTCCCATCCTGCTGTACATATCGCACATCAGCAGGTGCTTGGGCGTGCATGAGCCGATGTTGGTTTCCAGTATGCGCCAGTAATCGATGGGGCTGTTCAGCTCGGGCAGCACTCCGTAGGGGATATCGCGTATCCTGCGGAAGACCTCGATCATGGCTACCTTTGCGCTTTTGCCCGCGGTCCAACCGCGCAGCGTGCGGCCGACGATGTCGCTCCCGTTCATAGCCATAATAGAGTAAGGCAAGCAGGCCGGTTCGTCAAAAGCCGGAAGGGCTTTCATATTTCTCACACTGATCAGGCCTGCTTTGCTTCGCATTTTGACACAACCTATTGTTAAACATAGAATGAATCAGTTGGCTGATCAGCGATATAAAACTGTATTTGCCGGTCAAAACAAGAGAGCCGAGGATTTTCCGATCCGGCTGTTTGCTAACATGGTTTGATTGCTGATCCCCGGAGGCATCCGGCTATGGAAAGTAAATACCGTTTAAAAACTTTGGGAAGACATATATATAAAAGGTTATTACCTGTATTATCACTTATCGTGTTGCCGGCCGTCCTGCTTCTGAACTGCCAGTGCCAGTTCAAGCCCGAGCAGCCGCCGGATGAAGTGATCCTGCAACTGAAAGGGAGGCACCAGGCGCAGTTCGCCGGCTTCTACCTGGCCCAGGAGAAAGGATATTATGCGCAGGAAAACATCAATGTTACCTTTCTCGAGGGTGAGAAAGATCTGGCCATCGTGCAGCGAATAGTTTACGACAAGGCGGATTTCGGTGTGATTGCCCCTGAATCCGTCCTGGTAGCGCGCAGTCAGGATCAACCGGTAACCGCCATTGCCGCTATATACAGGCAGAGTCCGATTGTCTATGTTGCTTTATTCGATTCGGGTATACTGCGACCGCGGGACTTTCTGGGGAAGACGGTGGCCACGCTGGATGCCAGCGGATCACAGCAGGACCTCCAGGTACAATATTATATTATGATGAAAAGGCTGGGCCTGGATATCTCCAAAACAAAACTGATAGCCTGGGATCCGGTCTTTACGATGTTTTACGGCCATGAGGCGGATATCACCTCCTGTTATTCGAATACAAGCCTGATCGAGATGAGACAGAAGGGATTAATGCTCAACCTTATCTGGCCAAGCGACTACGGCGTTTACTTCTACTCGGACCTGGTGGTAACCCGAGAGAGCCTGATCAAAGAGAATCCCGGTCTGGTGGCCCGCTTCCTGCGCGCTACACTCAGGGGCTGGCAGGACGTCGTTGAGGACTACGAGCAGGCCATACCTGCCGTCCTGAAATATAACAAGGACAAGGACCCGCAGCTACAGGCGGCGATATTGGAAGCCCAGCTGCCGCTGGTGCATACCGGGGACGATTATATCGGCTGGATGAAGCCGGATGACTGGCAGGCTATGTATCAGATCCTTCTGGATTACGAACTGCTGGCCAAGCCGTTTGATGTAAACCTGGCCTATACCATGCAATTCCTGGATGAGATCTACGGAAGTGAAGGCAAGTGAACGTAAGGTCGAGGATATCCCTGCTGTTCGTGCTGCTGGCGGTCGTGCCGGTGGTAGTTGTGGGTTTCCTGGCCTACTACACCGGGCGGCAGTCCATCGAGCAGGTTGAAATCAATCACCTGGTATCCACCAACCTGATGAAGAGCAGCGAGTTGACCAGGTGGATCGAAGCCTATCAGCAGAGAATGGAGGAACTGGCGCAACGCCCGTTATTGATACAATACTCCGCAACCATGGTGGACTTCGACCCTGCTAATCCCGTCTATGATCTGTCTCGTCTGGCCCTGGAGGAGGACCATCTCAAACCGCGCATCAAGCCCAGGGGCGGTTTTACCGAAGTGTCGGTGATCAGCCCTGATAAAGGTATTATCCTGGCCTCCAGCGACGAAATGCAGGAAGGCAAATATTATGCCAACCAGCGTTTCTTTGCGGAAGGAAAAACGCATACCTATACGCAGGGAGTCTTTTACTCCATTTCCTTACAGCAGACTACGATGATGGTCAGCACCCCGATCAATGACAGGAGAGAGATACTGGTGGCAGTGCTGGCCGGTCGTCTCGACCTTCGGGACCTCTCCACTATCATGTCCGCGCAGAGCGGCCTCAGCCAGAGTGAAAAAACCTACCTGGTAAATAAATCCAATTTCTTCGTTACCGAGCCATATTCCGGAGAAGGCTATGCCCTGAAGAAAACCGTTCGGACCGAGGGAGTGCAGGCCGGCCTTTCGGGTAACGACGGGGTCGCTTTCTATAATGATTACCGCAATGTCCCTGTAATCGGCGCTTACAAATGGTTGCCTGAATACAACATGTGCCTGATCACCGAGGTGGACCAGTCTGAAGCTTACGCCCCGATTAATTCCATGGCAATGACAATGCTCTCCATCGTCTCAATACTCGCGCTGATAGTCCTGGCGGCCGGTTTCTTTCTGGCCCGCACCATCACCCAGCCGCTTGCCCGGCTGGTGGCCGGGGCTGCTGAGATAGGCCGACACGGGCATCTTGACCGCAAGGTTGGTACCGAGGACAAGGATGAGATCGGAGAGTTGTCCCGGGCGTTCGACCGTATGGCCGCGGAGTTAAAGATGACAACCGTGTCGATCGATGAACTGGAGCAGCGCATCCATGAACGTACGGCCCAGCTTGAAGCGGCCAATCGCGAACTGGAGGCCTTCTCCTATTCGGTCTCGCATGACCTGCGCGCCCCTTTGCGGGCCATCGACGGTTACACGCGCATTCTGCTGGAGGATTACCAACCGCTGCTGGATGACGAAGGTAAAAGGATCTGCTCGGTTATATCAGAGGGTGCGCATAAGATGAGCGACCTGATCGATGATCTTCTAACGTTTTCACGCTTGGGCAGGTCTGCGCTTAATCCATCTAACATAGATATGGAAGAGATGGTGAAAGCGGTTTTCCAGGAGTTGACCACCGCGCAGAGCCGCAAACGCATCGATTTTCAGGTGGATCCATTGCCGCCTGCGGTGGGTGATCCGGCGTTACTGAGACAGGTGTGGGTAAATCTGCTCTCCAACTCCGTCAAGTTCTCCCAGAAGAAAAAACGTGCTGTAATCAGGGTGCGGGGGGAAAAATCTGAGAAAGAGACTATCTACTCGGTACAGGATAACGGCGTGGGCTTCGACATGCAATATGTCGATAAGCTGTTCGGCGTGTTCCAGCGGTTGCACAGCGTCAAGGATTTTGAAGGAAACGGCGTGGGCCTGGCCCTGGTCCAGCGGGTGATCCATCGCCACGGCGGCCGCGTCCGGGCTGAAGGTGAAACGGGCAAAGGCGCGACTTTTTATTTTACACTTCCTGACCATGGAGTGATATGATGGGCGACATGCATGCTATAGATGTTTTATTGGTCGAGGACAACCAGCAGGATGCGGAGCTCACTATAAGGTCGCTCAAGAAGCACAAGCTGGCCAATAACATCTCCGTGGTCGAAGACGGAGCGGAGGCGCTTGATTTTATCTTCTGCCGGGGCAAATTCAACAAGCGGGATATCAATCATCCACCCAAGGTAATATTTTTGGACTTGAAGCTGCCGCTGGTCAGCGGGCTGGAGGTATTGCGGGCAATCAAACAGGATGCCCGCACCAAATCGGTCCCGGTAGTGGTGGTTACCTCTTCGCGCGAGGACCCGGACGTCAAGGCCGCATATGAGCTGGGCGCCAACAGCTACGTGGTGAAGCCGGTGGACTTCGAGGCCTTCACGGAAGCAATCGGCAGCCTGGGCCTGTACTGGCTGTTGATCAATCAGCCACCCAGGTGAGTTTTTGAAAATAAACATAGACTTGCTGAGATGCCATTGCCATGAGTGAAACGATCAAGATACTGATAGCGGAAGACGCTCCGTCTGACGCTGAACTGTGCCAGAGGGAAGTGCGCAAGGTGCTGAAATCGTGCCAGTTCGAGGTGGTGGACAGTCGTCAGGCATACCTGGCGGCGCTCAGCAAGTTCCAGCCGGATCTCATACTGAGTGATTACAGTATGCCCGGCTTTGACGGGATGTCCGCGTTAAGACTGTTGCAGGAACATTCACCCGAAACGCCCTTCATCATCGTCACCGGGTCAGTCAGCGAAGACGTGGCAGCCGAAAGCATGAAAGCCGGCGCATGGGATTATATTATTAAAGAACACATCCGGCGGCTGGGACCGGCGGTGATCAACGCGCTGGAAAAGAAACAGACATTGATCACCAAACGTAAGGCGGAGGATGAGCGGGAGGCCGCTTATCTGGCGCTGGATAGAGCACTTAAGGGTTCCATTAACGCCATGTCCAAAATCGTTGAGATGAGGGATCCCTACACTTCAGGACATCAAATGAGAGTGGCCGATCTGTCGGCGGCAATTGCCGGGGAATTAGGACTTCCCGAACCGCACATCAGGTATTTACACATAGCAGGGCTCATTCACGATATAGGTAAAATATACATTCCCTCCGATATACTGAGCAAGCCCGGCAAGCTGCGCGATATAGAGTGGGAACTGGTCAAGATCCATGCGCAGGGAAGCTATGATATTTTGAAAAACGTGGAATTTCCCTGGCCCGTGGATCAGATAGCCTGGCAGCACCATGAGAGAATAAACGGATCGGGATATCCCCGGGGGCTCAAGGGCGACCAAATTTTGCTGGAAGCAAAAATACTGGCTGTGGCCGATGTGGTTGAGGCGATGTCATCGCACCGGCCGTACCGGGCTGCATTGGGCATTGAAAAAGCGTTTGAAGAGATCACTCAAAACAGGGGAGTCCTCTATGATCCCGACGTCGTTGACGCCTGTTTGAAGCTCTTTAAAGAGAACAGATTTAAGTTAGAACATATGCACAACAACGGCATATAGATGTCTTAGAGGACATTCACCTGATATTTTAGGACACCCGCTGAACCAGGAGGGCGTACTATGGAGATCATTGAGGCTATAAATAGTCGTTACAGCGTGCGCGCTTTCAAGTCCCATCCCGTGCCCAGGCATATACTGGAGGAGTTGCTGACCGTTTCTCAGCGCGCACCGTCCTGGGCTAACACGCAGACCTGGGAGTTCGCCGTGGTGGGTGGTGCTGTGCTGGATAATCTGAGGAAGGCGCTGGCCGACCGGGCCTTCGCGCAGGATGCGCGTAATGCGGATATACCCTATCCCGAGTGGACGGGGAAGTATAAGGAGCGGCGCAGCCGCAATGGGTACAGGCTGTACGAGCATATGGGCATAGCCAGGGAGGATGTCGAGAAGCAACTCAACTGGTTTGTGAGCATGTACCGCTTCTTCGATGCGCCCAATGCCATCTATATCTATGCCGAAAGGGATATCAGCGACTGGGCCATCATGAATGTCGGTCTGCTGGCGCAGACCATCAGTCTGGCTGCGCTACATTACGGCCTGGGCTCCATCATGCTGGCCGCCGGTGTCAGCTACCCGGATACGGTTAGGCAGAAACTGAACATACCGGAATCGAAGCAGATACTGATTTCCATTGCAATCGGCTATCCCGATGCGGACTCCAGGGTGAACAAATTCAGGACTGAGAGGGTGCCTCTGAGCGAGATCTGCTCCTGGCACGGCCTGTGATATGCATAGTTTTTCCAAACATGGCGTCTGCGCAAGCCGTAGCTGCACTTATTGTGGTATTATTTGACAAGGTTTGAAATGGCAAGGAGATCGAAGGGAGATATTCCCCGCAAAGAGCAGATAGTCAACGCCGCACGGATACTGGTTATCAAAGTCGGCAGCGAAAATGTGACTGTCAGGAAAATAGCCGAAGAGGTCGGATTTTCCGAGGCGGCTATATACCGTTATTTCAAAAGCAAGAAGGACATTCTGTATTTGCTGGTTGAGAATATAGAGACCAGCCTCATAGCGGACCTGACCGTGGGGAGCAAGCAATCAGGTAACGTGCTTGAGAGGATTCTGATGCGCCATCTCTCGTCTATCGAGATGCGCCGGGGCATATCATTCCAGGTTATTGCTGAGATCATCAGCCTTGGCGATAGCAAATTAAACAAGCGTATTTATGCGGCTATTGAAAAGTATATTGAAAAACTAAAAATCATATTGCAGAAAGAGGTTAGCAACGGGAAACTGCGCGGGGACGTCGATGTGGATGCGACCGCCCTATTGATATTCAGCGTGGTGCAGGGTCTCTCGAATATCTGGACCTTGAGCAACTACAGCTTCGACCCCAAGGATAAATTCGACGCAATTCTCAAAACGCTGAGGAAAGGATTAGTATAAAATATTTATGTTGATGCTCTCTCAATGCATTGCGAATCAGGGCAAAGGGTATAACATAAAATGCATGATGCTGCGCTTGTCATAGGCTTAGTCGGCATACTGATATTCGCCGCGCACCTGTTCGAGGCGATATTCAGGCAAACCAGGATACCGGATGTTTTGCCCCTGGTGGTCATCGGCCTTGTGCTGGGGCCCCTTTTAGGTATAGCTACACCTACGAGTTTCGGTACTGTCGGTCCCATCTTCACTGCAGTCACGTTTGTTTTGATACTATTCCAAGCCGGGACCGAACTGAGCATTTCATCTTTGCGGAAAACCTATAAAGAGACATTAATACTGACTACAGTCACCTTCATATTAAATGTGGTTCTGATTGGCGTTGCCGCCTATTATCTCATGGGATTGGGATTTATCAAGTCGTTTCTTCTCGCGTCGGTGGTGGGGGGAATTTCATCCGCTGTTATTGCGCCCATGCTGGGTCAACTTAATATGCAGGAAGATGGAAAGGCCGTGCTGCTATTGGAATCATCTGTCACAGATGTATTTTGTGTGATAGCCGCCCTCAGTTTTATTGACATTTCCAACCTGGGCGATTTAACGCAGTTTGATATCGGGCTTGCGATGGGTAAGATGATTGCGTCATTTTTACTTGCTGCCATGATGGGCACCGTCAGCGCATTCGGCTGGTCATATATATTCAACAAAGTGCGTGGCCTGCAAAATTCAATGTTCACCACCGCGGCCATTGTTTTCGTTATCTTCGGCCTCGCCGAATGGCTGGGTTACAGCGGTGCGATAGCGGCTCTGGCCTTTGGCGTTACACTGGGAAATATCAGTGCATTGAGATTGCCCAAGCTTTACAGCGGTTTTAATACCGACTTTAGCGGCCTTAATATCTCCGAGAGAGCGTTTTTCTCCGAGCTGGTATTTATACTGAAGACGTTTTTCTTCGTGTACATCGGCATTTCCCTGCAACTGGCAGACTGGTGGCTGATAGTGGTTGGACTTATTCTGACCGTCCTCATTTTTATGATACGCCTGCCGGTTGTGAAATTCACCGTACTGAGATCCACACCGGTGGCGGATGCATCGATGCTGGCGGTTGTTATTCCCCGGGGACTGGCGGCTGCAGTCCTCGCCTCCATCCCTTTTCAACAGGGCATGGAGGGAGGAGAGATCATCCAGAACACCGCTTATGCAATAATATTGATCAGCATCATAATCACCTCCCTGCTCGTTTTCCTTATCGATAAAACCAAACTCAAAAACTTCTATTACCGGTTTTTCTCCAACCTGGGAAAACAACCTAAAGCTGTTGATTAACCCGGGCGGCCGTGTAGCTCCCGGGCGGGAATATGGCCGGAATATATTTAATACTGTAAAATAGTAGGTAATTGTTCCTTAACCCATTCAGGGAGAAAAAGCGGGCATACAGGGCAGTACTGCTGGCTGGCAATGTGCATCCGGAGCTCTTCCGACATTTATCCACGACAAAGCGTTACGGTTGAAGCTCACAGGAAACGTTCCGGCGACAGCCGGGAAACGTGGATGATATGAGCATGCAGATCAATTAGAAGAGGAGATGTCTCATGTTGAAGCAGGTCGATTTACAGAGGCTGGTTAAAGAAAAACTTGCGGGCTATCTTTTTGTAGTTGTCTCAAATAGGGAACCCTATATACATACGTATACCGGCGATAAAATCGAGTGCATAGTGCCGGCCAGCGGCCTGACGACTGCCCTTGACCCTGTCATGCAGGCCTGTGGTGGAACCTGGGTAGCACATGGCAACGGCAGCGCGGACAGGGAAGTCGTAGACGGCCGAAATTGTGTGCGCGTACCGCCTGAAAGTGGCAGCTATAAGCTCAAGCGTGTATGGCTGTCCGACGAGGAAGTGGACCGATATTATCTTGGTTTTTCCAATGAGGCCATGTGGCCGCTCTGCCACATCGTTTTCCAGCGTCCCAAGTTTAACGATGATGATTGGTATACGTATAAAAACGTTAACAGGCTTTTTGCCGATGCGGTGCTGGAGGAAATAGGGCATCGCAAGGCTTTTGTATTCATCCAGGATTACCATTTGACCCTGGTATCCAGGCTGATCAAGGCCAAGAATCCACGTGCTATCACAGCTCAATTCTGGCATATACCCTGGCCTAACCGTGAGGCGTTCAGGGTCTGTCCCTGGCAGAATGAGATACTTTACGGGCTGCTTGGCAATGACCTGCTCGGTTTTCATATCGCTTACCACCGCCATAACTTTCTGGAGACCGTTGACAGGGCGTTGGAATGCAGGATCGATAATGAAAAGTTCTCGGTCACCCACGGTAATCACACAACATATGTCAAGCCGTTCCCCATCAGCGTGGATTTTGACTCTATAACCGAAAGAAGCCAGGCAGCGGAGGTTGAAAGGGAAATGGCGGCTATTAAAAATAAATACGGCATTGCAGATGAGATAATCGGTATCGGCCTGGACAGGATCGATTACACCAAGGGCATTCCTGAGAGGCTGAAGGCTATTGATGCGCTGCTGACAAAATATCCGCAATACAAGTTCAGAAACAGACTGGTCTTTTTTCAGCTGGGCGAACCCAGCCGCACGAAAATCAAGAAATATGAGGAATTGAATAACGAGATCGACAGGCTGGTCGTCGATATCAACAGCAGGCATCAGGCCGATGGCTGGCAGCCTATCAGATATATTAAAGAGCATAAATCGCCCGTTACGTTGTTGGCGTTCAACAGGCTGGCGCGTTTTTGTATTGTCAGCTCCCTTCATGACGGTATGAACCTGGTCGCGAAGGAGTTTGTATCCAGCAGGGTGGATGGGGATGGTGTCCTTATATTGAGCCGGTTTACCGGCGCATCCAGGGAACTGGAGGATGCGCTGATGATTAACCCGTTTGCATCGGAAGAGATCGCGGAAACCATTCGAGCAGCGATAGAGATGCCTGAAGAGCAGCGCCGTAAGAGGATGGCTGGATTGCGCGAAAAAGTTCACGAACACAATATCTATAGATGGGCTGCCGATATTATCACGGCCATGGTAGATATTAAATAAATCGCCTCAGGATTGATGGAATATCTTTTCAACGATTGGAACAATATCTGGAAACAATTGAAAGCCGCGAAACACAGGGTGATTTTGTTCGACTACGACGGCACATTGACGCCGATAGTTGACCGGCCTGAGATTGCATACCTGCCTGACAATATTAAAGTCATGCTTGACAAACTGACTCATAGGCAGGGTGTAACCGTCGGGATCATAAGCGGCCGGGCGATCTCGGATATACGGGAGATGGTCGGATTAAATAATATGGTTTTCGCCGGAAATCACGGACTGGAGATCGAGGGACCCGGCGTAAGGTTCATCCATCCATTAACCGATGAAATTAAATCGGCGATCCATGTTATAGGTCTTGTTTTGGCAAAGGCTACGGCAAGGATCAAAGGTGTAATCGTGGAAGATAAAGGCCTGACACTCAGCGTGCATTACCGGCTGGTTGATGCTGAGCAAGTGCAGCAGGTCGGCGACATATTTAACAGTACTGTTAATTTGAGCAAAAAGGGAGGCAAGATCAGGACTTCGTCGGGGAAGAAAGTGCATGAGGTAAGGCCGGCCGTATCCTGGAACAAGGGCAAGGCTGTACAGATGATCCTGGACAGGTTCCTGCCGAGAAATGTGCGCGGGGCATACCTGTCTCTGTATGTTGGGGACGATTTAACGGATGAGGACGCTTTTCAGGCCGTCAACAATGTAGGAGGGATATCGATATTTGTCGGCGACGGCAGGCAGAGGTCCGCCGCCGCATATTATTTAAACGATACATCCGAGGTGGGCAGCTTACTTGCCGAAGTACTCAAGATTGCGTAGGATAAAAAGATGATCGAATGGTTTCAACAAAACTGGTTGCTTGTAGTGGTGCCGCTTGCGCTGTTTCTGGCGTTCTGTATCATCGGCTTATGGGCGAGACGTGTCGTATATATTAATCTCGACAGACAGTTAACTAAATCGGGATGGGGTGGTCGGGATGTGCTGATTCAGACTACCCGGGGACCGTTCTTCTTCTGGTTCGTTCTGCTCGGCCTGTACGTTGCTATCGCGTTCTCCAGCATATCGGATGAAAATAAGGTTCTGATTATCAAGATCATTGCCAGTGTATTCATTATTTCCATAATCTGGCTGCTCATCATCCTCAGCGAGAGGCTGCTGAGTATTTACCTTGGCGAATTCAAAAACATAAATAAGCCCGCAAAATATGGGATGACCGCTGTGCGTTTGGTGCTTATTATCGTTGGATTATTGATATTGCTCGACTACTGGGGTTGGCCGCTGACCCCTTTGATACTGTTGATTGCCATAGTCATGCTGGTGATTATCGTGGCCTCTCGTGATGCGATACTGAATATTTTCTCCGGATTCGAGATCTCAGCCAGCCGTCTTGTCAAGGAGGGCGACTTCATTAAAATCGGCTCGGGTGATGCGGGCTATGTCACCGACATGGGTTGGCGGAACATAATAGTGAGGACACCCGATCAAAATACCATTGTCGTGCCAAACAGCAAGCTGGTCAGGGAAACCATCGTCAATTACGGCCGCCCGCTTAAAAAAACTGAGAAACCATTTCAGTTCTTCACCCGGCTTCATCTCAAGGAGCTGACCGGGCTGAAAGCGACCAATTTAATAGCACTTGTAAACATACTTAAAGCTGCGCCGGATTCAATAGTGTACTACCATACCCATCATTTCCTGGAGGAATATCAGTATTTAACGCCCGAGCCTGCAAACGATTTCGCGCTGTGGGTCGGCGATGCCCTGGACAACCCTGTGCTGTCGGAGAAGCTCGCCAATATCGACACCTTTGAGTACACCAGCCTGGGCTCTTTAAAGGCCG
Source organism: Dehalococcoidia bacterium (assembly GCA_041653995.1). Taxonomy (NCBI): domain Bacteria; kingdom Bacillati; phylum Chloroflexota; class Dehalococcoidia; species Dehalococcoidia bacterium. Next base: position 209,645 of record JBAZEK010000004.1, on the reverse strand, counting down.
CCCTGATCTCGGTTATCGAGCAGTATATGGCTGAAAACCCGGATATCCGGTTCACCCAGGCCGAGCGCGATTTTCATTTTGTGAAAGCGGTCAACGTCATTGCGCCCACCCCGTACTTCGCCTCTGATCTGCGCGAGTTCGTCGAGGTCCTGCGCAAGATCACCATAGATTCCCTTTACTACCACGTGTTCGAGTCCCGGTTGAGGCTGCAAAAGCGCTCCAACGACTTCTCTGTTTGGATCAGGGACTCGTTTGATGAAGCTGATCTCGCTGATAAAATCGACAATCTTGTGCCGTACACCACGACTATTGAGGGATTAAGGTCAGTAATCATCCAACTCATCGAGAAACGAATTAAGTAAGGAATACTATGAATGACACAGTAATCAATCAGTATAAAACCAGGTTGGAGGAATACCAGCCGATAGTTGGAAAAAATATAATCGATGAACTGAAGATTTTGGGTTCACACCTTGCGGGCAGGAAGGTGTTAAACATCAATTCGACGTTTTCAGGAGGTGGTGTAGCGGAGATTCTCACGCGCATGGTTCCGCTTTTAAACCAGTTGGGCGTCGATGCCGGCTGGGATGTGATCCAGGGTGACGATGCATTTTTCAATGTTACCAAGAAATTCCACAACGCTTTACACGGCAGGGAAGAAAACATCACCACGGACGACCTGGATATCTTTATGGCGACAAGCCGTAGAAACAATGAAGGCATACATCGGGATGCGGATATATATTATATCCATGACCCGCAACCGATAATGCTCATCGAGAGAAAGAAGTCCCTGGGCGGGAAATGGATCTGGCGTTGCCATGTCGATGTTTCTCATCCGGATAAGCTGGTGTGGAAATTCTTAAGAAAATACGTGGTGGGATACGATGCTACGGTATTCTCGGCCCCCGACTTTTCTCAGCAGTTGCCCGTCAGGCAATATATGATTTCACCCTCAATCGATCCTTTGAGCGATAAAAACAGGGAGATATCGCAATCTCAGATTCAGGCGGTGCTGGATAAATACGGCCTGGATAACGGCAAGCCGATGGTGGTCCAGATATCCCGCTTCGATTATTTAAAAGACCCGCTGGGAGTTATCCAGGCATTCAGGATGGTCAGGAAGGGTATCGATTGCCAGCTGGTTCTGGCGGGAGGAACGGCCACCGACGACCCGGAATCGTCCCGGGTGCTGGAAGAGGTCATGGAAAACGCCGGCAATGACCCGGATATAAAGATACTGTCCATACCTCCCGGCTCCGACATTGAGATAAACGCTCTGCAGAGGGCCGCCACGGTTGTGTTCCAGAAATCGTTGAAAGAGGGTTTTGGACTGACCATAAGCGAAGCTCTGTGGAAAAGCAAACCGGTAGTGGCGACGGCCGTGGGGGGTATTCCCCAGCAGGTAAGAAACAAGGTAACGGGGCTGCTCTGCCATAGCGTTGACGGGGCAGCGTACGCGCTGAAACATCTGCTGAGCAATCCGGACTATGCCGCGTGGCTTGGTAAAAATGGACATGAACATGTGAAACAGAACTTCCTGATAACCCGGCATGTAAAAGAATATCTCCTCCTGTTCATAGTCGTGGATAATCCTGCCGATACTATATATCTATAAAGGTCATCAGATTCGGCTCCAAATAGGCCCTGCCGGCCTCTTGCATGTAACCTGACTGTAGATATATACTTGCGCCCAGACCGCAATTAAGGAGGTTGAGATGAGCGTGACGAGTAACTACGATCTGAAATCTGTGAAATTGCCCAGGCTGACCGGCGGAGGGCTGTCTTTAATGGCCGGCGCGCTTGAGATAGGGTTCCTGAGGGGACTGCTCATGCCGTCCATGTTGAAAAGCGGCGGCATAACGGATTTCCGCGCTTTGTCGCCCGAGGAGTCACCGACGGTGTTTCCTATTTTCTTTGCAGATAAGAAGGCTGCTGCTGAAGAAGGGCCTGACCTCAAGGCGTTGAATAAGATAGAGGGGAGTGCGGCGGCCACGCCATTCCGGACCGCCAGGGACTATGCCAGGGCCTACAAAGAGGGCAAGGCCAATCCCGAGGACGTGGCTAAAAAGGCTCTGGATGCCATTAAGCAGGCCGACGCAGGAAACCTGAAGCTGCGTCCATTCATCGCGGTAAACGAGGGAGACGTAATACAGCAGGCGCGGGCATCGGCGGAGCGCTGGAAGGACAAGAAACCGCTCAGTGTGCTGGACGGCGTGCCGGTGGCGGTCAAGGATGAGGTGGATATGGTGCCATATCCCACCACCGTGGGCACTAAATTTTTCGGCAGGGCGCCGGCCAAGCAGGACGCAACGGCCGTCGCCCGATTAAGGGCGGCCGGTGCGCTGCTGCTGGGCAAGGCCAATATGCACGAGATAGGCATCAGCACCGATGGGCTTAACGTCAACTTCGGCTCGACGCGCAATCCGTACAATCCCAGGCACGATACGGGCGGCAGCTCCAGCGGCTCCGCCACGGCAGTCGCGGCCGGGTTGTGCCCGCTTGCGGTGGGCGCAGACGGCGGAGGGTCCATACGCGTTCCGGCTTCGCACTGCGGTGTGGTAGGTCTCAAGCCCACCTTCGGACGTGTCAGTGAATTCGGCGCGGCGCCGCTCTGCTGGAGCGTGGCTCACCTGGGGCCGATCGCGGCCACGGTTGAGGATGCGGCCATGGGTTATGCCTGCATGGCAGGTCCGGACGCCAGGGAGCCCAACTCATTGCACCAACCCGCCGTAATGCTTGAGCAGTGGAACAAGGGGGACCTCAAGGGCGTAAAACTTGGCGTTTACAGGCCCTGGTTCGAACATGCATCGCCCGAGGTGGTGCGTGCCTGCGACATATTGCTGGAGAAGCTGGCCGGCGCCGGAGCCAAGGTCAGCGAGATCATCGTTCCGGGACTGGATACTATGCGAGTCGCCCATGTCATAACCATTTTAAGCGAGATGGCAGGTTCTATGAACAACTACCCTGCCCACCGCAAAGATTTCGGCGCCGAGGTACGCGTCAGCCTCTCCCTGGGGCGGGAATTCAACGCCGGCGACTATATCAAGGCCCAGCGCATCCGCACCCGCGTGATCGATATGTTCAAGGATGTTTACAAAGACGTGGACGCTATCATCACTCCTGCCACGGGCATCACCGCCCCCGAAGTGTCGCTCGAGGATGGCGAGGGCGGTTATTCCGACCTTACCAGCACCACCGAGGTCATGCGTTACGCCTTTCCCGGCAATCTGGCGGGACTGCCTGCCATAAGCTTCCCGGCCGGCTATGATAGCATAGGTTTGCCCATCGGGATGCAGGCCATGGGATGCTGGTGGGAGGAGGACTTGCTGCTGCGTATCGCCTTCAACGCAGAGAAGCTGGTGGAGCGCCGCAAGCCCGTGGTGTTCTTCGATCTGCTTTAACGTGCACCGGTCATTGCGACGCAATTAAGACTGTCATTGCGAGGAACGCAGTGACGAAGCAATCTTGTGTTGTGATATTTCCCTGCCCAGGATTGCTTCGCTACGCTCGCAATGACGATACAAAATGACGATTATGTTTTTACCGCACTCGCCATGGCGGCGATATGCTCCGGCGTGGTGCCGCAGCATCCGCCGATGATGCGTGCGCCGGCCTCGCGCATTTGAACAGCGCTCTGCGCCATCATTTCGGGTGAAGCGCGGTACACGGTTTTACCATCCACAAATTCAGGCATGCCGGCGTTTGACTTGGCCACCAGCAGTGCGCCGGGCACGGCGGTATGCATCTTTTGAATGGCCGCCAGCATCTCATCCGGGCCGTTGCCGCAGTTGCCTCCCATGGCTGCCGCCCCCCATTCGCTCAACGAGGTTGCGGCCGCCTCCGGCTTCACCCCCATCATGGTACGTCCATGCGTGTCGAAGGTCATGGTAACGATTATCGGTATATCCGGCGACGCCCTGCGCGTGCCCTCTATAGCTGCCTGCACCTCGGACATGTCGGCCATGGTCTCGATCCAGATGACGTCAGCGCCACCGTCGATGAGGGCCGCGGCCTGCCGTGTGAAAGCGTCGGCGGCATCAGCAGGGTACAATTTGCCCAGCGGGGCCAGTATCTCGCCCGTAGGGCCGATATCGCCTGCCACAACCGGCGCCGGAGTCCCGGGCGCGGCTTTCTTGAGGAAATCATCGATCTCGGCGCGAAGTATCCGGGCGCCGGCGCGGTTCAGCTCGTCTTCCCTCCCTTCCAGGCCGTGTTTGGACAGGCGGAAGCGGGTGCCGTTAAAGGTATTGGTCAGCAGAATACGGGCGCCGGCCTCCATGTAGGCGAGGTGCACTTTGCGGACGCGGTCGGGATGGTCCACGTTCCAGAGCATGGGCGGGTCGCCGGGGTTCAGTCCTGCCTGCTGAAGCATGGTGCCCATGGCGCCGTCGGCGACGATGGCGCCCGGCCTGTCGATTAAGTTCCGCCAGCGGTTCATATAAGTTTACCCCTGTATTAAATGTTAAAGCGGGAATTCTTGTGCCGGCTCGTTGGTGTCGCTTTCCTCGTTGTCTCTTCTCTCGGGGCAATCGGCGGTCGTGAGGTCGCACCATGAACATCCCGTGTGCGAAGGCAGTCTTGACGGCGGGGTGGATGATTCAAGGATATTCAGAAAATAGGTCACATTTTTCTTGAACTTGTCGTCTATGATATGGTGCGGGACCTCGGAGCGACCGTTCTTATATACGACGCATCCATCCAGCTTTTTACCCCTGTAGAGCCCGGTAGCATAAGGCAGGAACATCATATAGAGGGCTACCTGGATGATATCGCTCTGCCTGGGATTGCCTGTCTTGATATCGAACACCGTGCAGTGTCCGGATTGCGAATCAATAGATATCAGGTCGGGGGTGCCGGCAACGGACAACCCGGACGGCCTCTTGGCCAGGAACTTGTTCTGTCCCTCCCTGTATACCGTTTCTCCCAGTTTTTCCCGTTCTTTCGCCACCTCGTCGAGGAGACGGGTATGCTCCGCCGTCCAGACGGCCAGCTGGAAATCGCCGGGCGCCTTGCTATATTCCGTATGGTGCGCTTTAAACCAGGACGACCAGTGGCAGGTGGTCTCTCCCGCCATCAGTTTGGAGAGCCAGGTGACCCATACGTAGACGCCGTTTCTCTCTCGTGTCAATTTCTTTGTCCCTGCCGCTCAATGGCGACATTCTATCATGACGGGCAGTGTATTTCCCATTTAAGCGGCAGCTGTATCAGCTGATAAAGGAAGCGGCAGGTCGGGAGGTGGCTATGAACCTTTCTTCATCTCCATTTCTGCAATCTGCGCACAAATCTCTTTGTAACGCGCTTCAGTTATGGGGTAGAAATAGAGAAATACAGCCGCGATGAGGAATATTGCAGCGGATATGGGACCGGCGAAAAGTCTTATGGCAAGCTGTGATGTCTCAGACTGGGGTATGATGTTGGGTATGTAGCCCATGGCCTCAAGAGTAACGCCCATAAGAAAGATAGCCAGCGCCTGACCGATTTTTAATCCCCAGGCCCATACGCCGAAAAATGCCCCCTCACGTCGCTCTCCGGTCCTCAGGTAGTCATATTCAATTGCATCGGCAACTATTGCAAAGGGCATGGCATATGTGAAACCGAAACCTATCCCCATCAGAAACATGACAATAAGGGTGAATGTCACACCTTGAGTTTGCCCGAAGAAAAAGAGCGCCATAAGCATGATCGCCATGATGATAAAGCCTGCCCCGTAAACCCTTTTCTTACCCAGCCGCTTGCTTAATAAGACGCTGACGGGGATAAACACCAGTGCTGTGGCAATCAGTATGAGCATGGCCCATGTAGTGGCCGGTTCATCCAGAAGTATATATTTGAAGTAGTAAATTACTATTGCGCTGGCAATAGTAAGAGCTATAATGTGGCATATGTAGGCTGCCAGAATAAGCAGGTAAGGCTTGTTCTTGAATACCTCGGTATAAGTCTTAAAAAAGCCCATAGATTTCGCCGGTTTGAGGTGGGCGGGCTCTTTTACCGTAAATATTGTGATCAATACCGTCACAAGCATAACGGTAGCGAATACAGTCCCCATCAGCACGAAGCCCAGGTTTTTATCGGGCGCGAGGGATACGATGGGCAGGGCTAAGCCTGCTCCCAGTAATGTTCCCAGGGCGGCGAATCCAAAGCGGTAACCCATCATGGAAGTCCTTTCATGATAGTCGGCTGTCAGCTCGGGCGCCAGCGACATATACGGGATATTAACCGTTGAGTAAGCGGTACACAGGATTACGTAGACAACCAGCGTATAGACAAAGAGTGTTGCCTGGCTGATGCCTGTGCCCATGAGGAGTGACGGATTTACAAACATGATGATGACTGCGAAAAAGACGGGGATCGATCCTGCCAGCATGAACGGCCTGCGCCGGCCCATCTTAGTGACGGTCCTATCCGAAATATAGCCTATAACAGGATCAAAAAAGGCGTCCCACAGACGTCCGACCATGAGGGCAATGCCTGCAAGCGCCGCGGAGAGTCCTACGGTATCGGTCAGATAGTTCATTAACACAAAGGCAACGGCTGTGAAAAACAGGTTCTCCCCGAGGTCGCAAATACCATATCCCAGCTTCAATCCCAGAGAAACTTTCCCTTGATCCATTTGATCCCCCTCAATGTTAATCAGGACGCCTGCCCGAACCGCCAAAGCTGATCGCAATAGTATAAAAAGTTCAGCAGGCATGTCAATGTAGAAATGAAGAGTCATCTCTGAAAAACAGTCTTGACATACGAATGCAACGGGCATATATTAGTGTGATATGCAAATGGGGTCGACGATCAAATCACGATCAGAAAATTTGGTGGATTTCGGGCGGTTTTTAAATAACAGTAAAATCGTCCAATTTATAGTAAAAAAAGACTAAATTGTTGGCAGGAGGTATCAGGTGGTAAAAAGCGTAACCGTTCCAAATAAAAAGTGGTTTGGCGACACCAGGTTGAAACTCACTTTTCCTGACAGATGGGAAATCGTACACTGCCTGATGAACGGTCACGATACTCCCGAATTAACTTCCGCTCAAATAGAGGCCGCCTTCGCCAGGCCTGCAGGATCTCCACGCTTGAGCGTCCTGGCCAAAGGCAGGCATAAGGTAGCCATCATATTTGACGACATTTCGCGCCCTACGCCGGTCTATCTCGTCCTGCCGCATATACTGGCGGAATTGAAGGAAGCCGGCATACCGGACAGATCGATATGCTTCGTCTGTGCGCTGGGCTGCCACGGCGCGCATACCTACCAGGATTTCCGGAAGAAACTGGGGGACTCTATCCTCGATCGTTTCCCCGTCTATAACCATAATATTTATGAGCATTGCACTTATGTGGGCGAAACAACGCAGGGCACCAGGCTGAGCGTCAACTCCGAGGTGATGGCCTGCGACCTTAAAATTGGCATTGGGACTGTTGTCGCTCATCCCAACACGGGATTCGGCGGCGGGGGCAAGATAATACTGCCCGGCGTTTCCGCCATAGATTCTATCGAGCATTACCACAGTCTGGAGAGCAAGGCCTGGGAGGAGGGTAAGGCGGATATCGTGGGTCTGGGTCATTTCGACAAAAACCCTCTGGCTAAAGACTTCATGGAGGCTGCTAACCTGGCCGGACTGGACTTCAAGGTAGATTTTGCCGTGAATGGCGAGGCAAAGGCCTGCGCCATCTTTTGCGGCAAACTTGATGCTGAGTTTAAAGAAGCGGTGAAATATGCGGCTCATCACTATGCCTGCAAAGCGGTGCCTGCCACCGATATCGCTGTCGTGAACACATATGCCAAGGGCAATGAGTCTGTGTTGGGCTTGCTTCACGGGATTGCGCTGCTGATGGAAAAAGGTGGAGACTTCGTGCTTATTATGGATTGCCCCAGCGGGCAGGTGGTGCACTACCTGCAAAGCAGCTTCGGCGAGACGGTGAAAGGCCGCCGCTTCCAGAAATTAGACTTTACGCTGCCCTGGCTTAAACGTATGATCGTCCTTTGCCCGCAGTTCGAGCATTCCATGGCGGACCTGCTGGCCATACCGGACGCCCTGTGGGTAAAGACGTGGAAAGAAGCGCTGGACATATTGAAGAAAGATTACTGTGGCGCGGCCAGAGTCGCGATCGTTCCGGACGGCACTACACAGTATATAGTTGATTAGCCATAGCTATTTGCGCTTCATCATCCCCATGGATACAGCGATCATGATCCCGAACCAGCTGAATATTTTCGGATCGCCTTCCAGCCTCAGAGTGAAATTGTTTATCGCCGTCTGAAGCCCGGTATCGCCGCCCAGCGCCAGTGTTTTGAATCCGATATCGGCATTTTCGAACACCAGCGCCAGATCGAAGTCGTTCAGCATTTTATCTGATGAGTATTTCCCGTTCTTGAAAACGTAACGCCTGCCCCTTTTCCCGTCCCTGGTCTTAATCACATAGGTTGAGTTGCGGATGCTGACAAGCTCCCTGATGGACCTGTTGGTTTTTGCGGTTATGGCAATTGAAATACTCATAATAAAGAGGAGCAATGAGAATAACATATCAGGGATACCTCTCCTATATCTTACCCAGAGCCTTCAATACTTTATCAGGAGTAATGGGGAAATCATAGATCCACACACCGACAGCGTTATAGACGGCGGGCGCCAGCAGTGCAGGCATTATGGTGGCAAGGTTCTCTCCCGTGCCGATCAGCCCGTAGGGTCCGTAGCCCATTCCCGTCTCCACAAGGATAGTGCTGATCGGTCCGATGTCCTTCATCGTGGCGATCTTGTAATCGAGCAGGTTCCCGTTGAGCATCACGCCGGTGACCGGGTCGTGCACGACCTCTTCCAGCATAGACCGGCTCACCCCCATGATGCTTCCTCCGTACTGCTGCCCGTTGCAGCTCATGGGGTTGATTGCCTTGCCGACATCGTTGACGTTGACGATCCTGGTGACGAAGATCTCGCCGGTCCCGATATCGACCTCGACCTCCATGAAATGGGTCTGGCGGCAGAACCGCGGCCTGGGGTTGTTGGGGTTGTAGCAGCCGTACTGCATGTGGTAACCACAGGAGAAGAATGGTTCCGACCACCCGACCCTTGTGCCGAATACCTCCTCTGCTGCGAAGGGGCCGCATTCACCCGCCGGCCTGACGAAGTCGGCCAGGGGCATTTGCCTTGTGGGATCGGATTTAACGAAAATGATTCCATCTTTCAAATCCAGGTCCTCGGGTTTGGTATTGGGAAAGGCCGGTTGAAAGCTTCCTCTCTGGGTGGCGGACGATGGGCTGGTGGCGGATTCGAGTATCTTCTGTTTCAAACTTCTGGCTGCGTGCCTTACCGCCCAGCCGTTGACGGTCATATTGGTGGAGGAGTCGGGTGTCATGCGGTAAAAGCCGGGGTAACTGTGAGGATTATAATGGACATCCTCCAGTCGCAGGCCCAGTTCCTCCGCCGCGATCTGGCAATATGAATTCTCAGCGTCGACGCCGTTGTCTGCGCCCATGGCCAGGATCGAGGCTGTGCCGTCGGTACGTTCGATGCGGATGACGACTTCGCTGCTGCCGCCCGAGTCATCCCACTGGTGTCCCCAGGTGAATCCGACGCCGTGCATTCTTCCGTTGGGGAGCTTACGCGTGCCGGGCTTATGCCGGGATTCGTCCCATCTAAACTCGGCCTTGCCCTTCTCCAGGCACTCTTTCAGGCTGTCGCGTACCTCAAAGCCGCGCCGCCTTTTCTCTTCATCGGCCCAGTCCATGTCGTGCCCCATGCACCCTTCGTTTTTGAGCGCTACCTCTATCGGGTCCATATCCAGCTCTGCAGCGACGCGGTCTAAAACCAGCGTAAAGGTCATGGTCGTCGGTATCAACTCGCAACGCGTGGGGACCGTATGCCCCTTGTTGACCCATACAGACCTGGTCAGCCCCCTCAGGTGCGGGATATCGGTATGCTCATGCAGATGCAGGATCGGGTAGATCACCGGCCAGATCATATTGACGTGATAGGTGGTTGCGTCGACCGCTGTGATGGCGCCGTCGTTTCTGAATCCCACCTTGATGAAGTAAACTGCCTCGTCCTGGGAGCCGCCGTAGAAATCCTCACGGCGGGTAAAGCTATATTTAACCGGCCTGTTGACCCGCTTCGACACGCAGGCCGCACACCACAGGGGGCCGAGGTTCCAGTCGATCTGGCTCCAGCCCCCGAAGCTCGCCCCCTGGTAGGGCGAATGGATCTGGATTTTATTCATGGGTATACCGCCGAACCACTCCCCGATACGTCTTTTGGGCAGGTGCACCCGCTGGTGTTTCAACCATATCTCCGGGCAGTCGCCGTTCCATTTCCACACACCGCACGGCCTTTCAGGTCCCACCCAGGTATTGGCAGTCCTCACGACTTTAAATTCGAGTACCCTGTCCGCCTCCGCGAAGCCCTTTTTAACATCTCCGTATACACGCTCATCGTAAGCTCCCCTGTTCCAGTGGTTACCGTCGATATAGCGCTCCGGAAAGCTGAGCGGCGCTGCCGGGTCGCTGGCCGCCACCGGGTCCAGGTTGAAGGGTCTTTCCTCCCATTCGATCTCGATCAGCGAGAGGGCCTCCTCCGCGATGGCCTCGGTATCGGCAGCCACTGCGGCGCCGATCAGCTCCCCTTCCATATGTGCCACGCCGGAGAGGGGTCTGTCATAGTCGAAAAATCCGGCCGTTTTCCCCATGATTTCCCCCTTGACCACCTCCGGATCATCGTAGCGCAGCACGTACCTTACGCCGGGCAGCTTCGCAGCCTTGCTGGCGTCCATTTTGAGTATTTTGGCATGGGGGAAGGGAGACATCAGGAAGCGCATATGCAGCATGCCCGGGACCTGTATATCCATAGTGTAATCGGCCGAACCGGAGGCCTTATCCACGCCGTCGATTCGCCTGGGTATATTTTTGCCTATATACTTGTATTCTTTCAGCGGATACTTGTCCGCGTTGAGGTTCTCGAGCATCTCCAGCATGCGCGCCGTTTCGATTTCCGATTGTTTGGTCATCGTACTGCCTCCTCTTATCAATGCAGGATCAGCCGCTCATGTGATTCTTGGCGTAGCTGAATGGCTCTGACCTGTTGATCTCCGCGCATGTCAATTTTCCGTTGGCAACCGCGAGCGTGAAGTCGAAAATCCGGCCGCCCACGTCCTCAACGGTCTTGCCGGCGTCTACGATGGTCCCCGCGTTAAGATCGATATCGCCCTTCATTTCGACGAAGGTTTTGGTGTTGGTGGAGACCTTTATTACGGGGACTGCAGGGGTGCCTGCCGGCGTACCTCTGCCTGTGGTGAAGATGATGATCTGCGCGCCGCAGGCCGCCATGCCGACCATGTTCTCGATATCGTATCCGGGCCCCTCCATGATCATCAATCCCTTTTTGGTCGGTCTCAGGCCGTAGCCGATGCAGTCGACGATCGGGGCTGAGCCGGCTTTAGTTATGCATCCCAGGGATTTCTCTACGATGGAAGATAGACCGCCCTCCATATTGCCGGGCGAGATGGTCAGCCCCGCCAGCGGTCCCGCCAGTTCCCTTATCAGCTTTTCGTGGTCTATGATCAGTTTCTGCACTTTTTCGCCCAGCTCAGGATTCACGCAACGTTTTTTCAATATATGGTCGGTCCCGATCATCTCTGTTATCTCGCCGAATAAAGCCGATGCGCCCTCCTTGATAAACAGGTCGGACGCCACCCCTACTGCGGGATTGGCTGTCACCCCGGACAGGGCATCGGAGCCGCCGCACTCCAGGCCTATCAGCAACTCACTGAATGGGGCCCTCACTCTTTTCTGCGACGACAGGTGTTTTTTGAATTTCTTTATTATTTCAATAGCTTTTTTAGTTGTAGCTGCGCTCCCCGCTCCCTGTATTTTCAGCACCTCAACCGGTTTGCCCTTGACGGCATCGGCGAAGAGCTGCGGCTGGATCAGTTCGCAACCCAGGCCAATGATCAGGGCTGCGCCCACGTTAGGGTTTTTCATGAGTCCGGCAATAATCAACCACCCGGTGGCGGCATCCTCCAGTCCGGTCCCGCAGCCATAGGCGTTCTGAACCGCGATAATATCCGGGAATTTCCTGCCGAGTGCGGCCACGACGCCGTTTGCACATGAAACGGAGGATGTTACCAGTATATGGTTGCGAACGCCGTATTCATCGGTTTCCCTTTTATATCCATTAAATTCCATGAGCTTAACCTCTCGTTCGATTAATGAGTCTTGAAAGAAATAGCGCCTGCCCACCACGCTAAGACGCTGAGTACAATACCTCGGGTTGTGTATTATGCAAGTGGACCCATTCGCCCTGCTGGATATCGCAGGTTGCCTTGAGTATCGGCTCTCCGTATCGGATTACCTGCGATCCTGCCTTGATGGGATCGAGGGCTATTTTGTGCCCCGAGTCCACGTCCTGTGCGGCCTTGAACAACGTTTCCCCGTTAACAACCACGTGATCTCCCTTTTTTACATTACGGATTGCCACAACGACATTATCCGAGGGATTGATTCTTAAGGCGTTATTTTCCATACAGGCCTCCTCCGTACACGCATATCCTGAAGGATATGAGCGGTTTGTTGATTCTTATTATAGCTTGCCGTATTTTTTATAGACTTCCAGCAATGAAGTCCCGCTTCTGATCTCGTGGCGGGACCTTCGTTCGGCTGTAACAACCTCTTCGGCCTTAACAACCACTTCCTCGAGGTCCAGGTCGGTGACGGGTATAACGACAGCTCCATCACGGTCTGCGAAGATGATATCGCCGGGATTAACGCGTACCTTTCCGCAAAAAACCGGATCGCCTACACCGATCAAATCCATCCTGCCTATGGAGTCGGAGGGCAGGTTGCCCCTGGCCCATACGGGGAATTCGATCTCGAGTATGCGGCTTATATCGCGTATCGGTCCGTCGACAACCGCTGCCCTGACACCGCCTATGAACTTTGAGGTGGCCGACATCAGCTCTCCGAATGCAGCTGCGCCCTGGAAACCGTTGGCATCGATAGCGATTACCTGGCCCTTCTGCATGCTGCCGAATACGGATGTTAAGACCTGAGCTACAAAATTGGGATCATAATCAGCCATCCTGGTCGACTTCCTGGTACCGGCCACCTCGATAGTAAAAGCCGGACCTGCCACCACGGCATCCGGGATAATGGGAATGAATCCGGACTCCATTACCTGGTGCTCAAAGCCCATTTCGTCAAGTGTGTCCGCAACAGCCGGTGTGTAGGTCTTTTCCAGCCTGGCGCAAAATGACAGGATTTCATCGTGGCTATACTGTTTGGCCATGCGCTACTCCTCTTATGTCTTTTTTTACTACAAATTGGACGATTTAACTATTATTTACGAGTAGTTCGAAATTTCCCCTCTACAACTTTTACCGCCTAATATTTTCGGTCAGCAAATTAGTCTTTTTTTACAACAAATTGGACGATTTCACTATTATTTTCAAGTAGTCTGAAATTCGCCCCTCAACAACTGATCGTGACTTGATCCTGCATGGCACACTAATATATGCTCGTTGTATACGCATGTCAAGGGCTGCCCGGAAGACTTGGTCAGCCAATGGCCGAGGTGGCCAGGCGGAAGACGGCGATCCAGAGCAGGTGGAGGGGGATCATCACGATGATCGAGGCGCAGAAAATCAGCACCCTGTATATTGTGCGTATGCGCAGTTTATACACCAGCAGCAGGGCGATCAGGAAGATCAGGGCCATGCCTGCGTAGCCCCACAGCACCATGGCAGGTGTGCTTCCCCATACGGTGAGCGCCGGCTTGAACTTCCACAGTACCATGGGATAGATGCCGGCGAAGGCCTCGTTGAGGCAGGAGTAGGATGCCATGAATACCATGGACAGCAGTATGACCCATAGCCTGCGTTTTCCTCCGATCAGGTCGCCTCCGGTAATGGTCTCGGAGAAGGTCAAAGCCAGGTAGATAGTGTACGACCAGAAGACCATGAGGATGAGGGGGGCGGCGCCTATCCAGAGGTGGAAGGTGGCCGGATTGTAGGAGTATAGGTTGAGGGCCGCAACCTGTGCGACCACATTCTCGCGGATCAGTCCCAGGGATGCGCCTCCCAGGAAGAACATCCAGGTAAAGTCAGCGCCGCGCGTGCTTGCGCTGTGCCAGATCAGGAGTCCCGTGAGTGCCAGCGCGATCAGCTCCAGGGCCAGGAAGGTGTCCATTTACTTTTGCCCTGCCTGATCTTTCGATATCAGTTTTACGATGATGTATGCGATGATGAAAAGCCCGGTGGGGATAACCGAGGTGAGCAGGTCGAAGCGGTCGCGAATGATCTCGATACCGGCGTAGATCACCCAGAAAACAAGCAGCACGACAAAAGGTATTTCGCGAACGAAGAAGTTCGGCCTTTTATCTCGGCTGTTCATTTGATATCGGGCGTAGTCTATTAGCTGTGAACGTCGCTGTCAATCAAGGTTTCAGTCGGTGCCGATCATGACACTGCTGGCCTTGATAATGGCGTAGACCTTCTTGTTTTTAGCCAACTTCAAATTCTTGCTGGACGTCCTGGTGATGATGGCGACTATCTCATCCCCGCCGGCGAGCACCATGGTTATCTCGTCATTGACCGATCCCGCCTTGATGGATTTGACCTTGCCTTTTAATACGTTGCGGGCACTGATTTTCATACTGCACCTCCATAATTACATTGAGGGGAACTACACTTTATGGTAATAGTTGCTGGTTCAATTCTATCCGCTGCAGCCAGTTGACATGAATTTTATAAAATAAACAACAGGATAAAGATCATAGATCCCATTGTTGTAATGAAAAAATGGAATTTTATTTAATTTCAAGGATTTTTTTCCAAAAACATTCGTTGCAATTATATTGATTTTTCCCATAGGTTAGCTTTAACACAGTATATCCATTCCAATACGCTGAAATTAGCAGTAGTACGACGGCTATTGCTGCCAGAGGGATTATTGCCCAATTTCCATCCATTAGTACTATAACAAGACTAACTACTACGCACAGACCTGAGATCGCAAGAAACGCAGAATAAGAGATACACCAGAATGGATTGATTGTTCGCAGGTTAAATGACATATAAGGCTTATGATGATACCACTGGCAACCAGTGATGTTGGTGCATATAAGTTCATGATGTTCTTGACGTTTTCTAAACTCCCGTAATCCGTTTTCCCATCCCAAGAAATTAGCAGCTACGTAATTTCCAAGAATTAGGTTTTCTAAAATTCTATAATATCCAACAATGCGAGTTATGCTTGTTGCCTTATCAAAAAATATCCACCATGCGGGCAAGAGAAAGACCAGAGGGAAAAGAAAAAGTAATCCTAATAAGGAACGTGATGTAAGAATTGTCCCCAAACCAAGTAGTATTCCAGTAGCAGTTACAGAGAAAGTTAAAAAAGTAATTTGACAGCTTTTAAAGTTGTGCAATTCTTCTCTAAGGCTACGTATTTCATGGAAATAGAACTCATTGGTCATTGATATCCTCTCCGTTATCACGCATACTTTGACCAAAACCGGTCAGACGAAGGCTTGCACATTACACTTTAAATTTATTCACTTGTATTTGTTAATTTTTGTACAGCCTCTTTTATTTCCGCCATTATTGAATCTTTGATATCTGTAGTCCAACCTGAAGCGTATTCGGTTATCGAGTATTGAATATCTCTCCCCATTAAAGCAATTTCCTCTTCGATTTGCCTATTAAGCAATTCCAGATCAGGAATAATAGATTTGTCTCCAATTACACCCAAAAGTCTAACCACGTAAGCTCGAATATAGTAATCCCCGGATTGTAATAGTGGAAGCAAATCTGGTATAAATGGAATGAGGAGAGGTTTTAATTTTTTTGTTTTCTTACTTTCTCGCCATAGTGTTGTCAAAATGCTGCCACATATGAGTCTATCACCTTCTTTTACAGTATTAATAAGTGCAGGTAAGCTAGCTGCTCCATACCATACTAATATATCCTCAGCTTCTCTCCTTATTTCCACATCGTACTTGAAAGCATTGATAAGATGAGGTATAGCACCAATTAACTCTGGACTTATCGCTGTTAAGTCATATTGCACTGCATACAATATTTGCCAAAATGCCATTATTGCGCGCTTTCGCCTGGCACTATCTCCTTGGTTTAATTCCTTGAGGAGTGTTTTAATCATATATTTTCGCATTTCTATAGTATAACCCTGAATGCAACCTGACTAATGGATAAATGATGAGCAAGTTCATCTTTGTGTTTTTGCAGAACGTAGCAACCATGTACCAGTAATGATCGATCCGCATGCAAACAAACTACATAAAAATAAGGTGACTATATCAAGTTTTCCTCCTGTGAATATGTAAATCGTCGGTAGCATAGCTAAAAGGATTCCAATAATCGTCAATGCCCAACCCAATATGGTTTTAACCATGACTGGCCCCCCTCCCCTTAAATAGAATAGTTTATTATACATTGGCCCCACTCTATTTTATAGACCACCCTATTTTTCAACTACAAATTCACAAATTCTGCGAGACTCATCCCCAATGTCTGCTACCCTGTAGATTTCTAAACTGTTCTTCCGACCCTCGAAGCATATATTACTAAAAAGGCGAAAGACTTTTAATAAATTCCAGACGGTATCTTTTTTACGGTTAAGAACAGGCGGTAGTCATCCTTAGATATTTGTTTACCTAATTCCGGGTATGGTTGTACCTGTGAGGCAAATCTATACTGCTTATAAGTATTTGCATCCGGCTGGTCGGTCGGGCGCGGTTCGGTCAGCATTATTCTTGACGTCAATCCATTATCGGTAATCAGCAAGGTGCCTATCACTCTTCCCGCCCAGAAACAGGTCGCCCCTTCAGGACACCGACTATCCTCCTGGATTCCCTCAAACTGCAAGGTAATCCCTTCGCTTTTTATTTCGGCGGTCTGGCCTATGGACAACGAGAATTCTTTATCAAGGGATGCCTGAATCCTACCTTCGCTACCCTGGCATCCAGCTGCGGTAATAAAAAGGAACAGAGAGCTGAGCAGCAGTAAGTGCTTGAACATTTGTTAATAGTCTAAATCCCCTCCTACGGATCTGCAAGCTGTCAACATACATCTATGATATAATCCGCACTGATTAGGTGAGGCACTGGATATGGCAGGGGACGTTGTGATCAAACATGATAAGGAGATGAGTGGTTATGCTTAGCTTGCAGGCAAGGGTACTCGAAGTATATTTTCGACTTCAACATGCTTTCGCACCCAGGACTAATGAGACCGATTTAAAGAAAGAACGTATTGAATTAGATAAGCTGGGCGCTATGTTCAAGCTGCCCAAAGGCGTCGCTGTCGAAAAAGCCTCCGCTGGCGGCGTCCCGGCTGAATGGCTGATCCCACCCGGCATACCCGAAGGCAGGGTGGTCCTGTACCTTCACGGCGGGTCCTATACATGCGGCTCCTGCAATTCGCACCGCTCCCTGGTCGCCAATATCGCTGTCGCCTCCAAAGCCCGTGCGATACTACTTGATTACCGGCTGGCGCCGGAGCATCCACACCCGGCGGCGGTCGAGGACGCCGTGGCCGCCTATAAATGGCTGATTAAGGATGGGATCGAGCCCAAACACATAGCCATAGCGGGCGATTCTGCGGGCGGTGGCCTGGCTGTCGCACTACTGATCAGCTTACGGGATAAAAATGTTCCCCCACCTGCGGCCTGCGTCTGCCTCTCACCCTGGACCGACCTGGCGTTCACGGGGGAAACATGGAAGAGCAAAGCCAAAGCCGATCTGATTATCTTCGATTATAAGGAACACGCATTCGCAAAGATGTACATGGGAGAGCTCGATGCGAAGACTCCCCTGATATCACCGCTCTACGCCGACCTGAAAGGGCTGCCTCCGCTGCTGGTACAGGTAGGATTGGACGAGGTGCTGCTGGCGGACTCGACACGCCTGGCAGAGCGCGCGAAGCAGGCGGGTGTCGATGTAGTACTCGATGAGTGGCCAAGGATGCAGCATGTATGGCAGTTCGCGGCCAGCTTTATGCCCGAGAGCCGCCGTGCCGTAAAGCGGATCGGCGAGTTTATCGACAAACAATGCGGGCGCACCTGAAGGTACGCCCCTACACAGATAGGGATAGGCGAGTTTATCGACAAATGGGCGTGAACCGGCGTATAATTTTTCAAGATCAATATGACTATCATACAAGTTTAATGTCATGACGGAGATTGATCGGAATTCACTACGCAAACAAAAAGAGCTGGATATTGCAGCGCTGCGGGACAAATCGGCGGCATTGGAAAAGAGGATGAGGGAGCTCCTGCAGCACATCGACGGCAATTCCAATTACAGGAACGACATCATCTGGCTCGCGCAGGAGATCAATAAGATCCAGAGGCAGATAAAAGTACTGGAATCGGATGACTCCGGCAGGCGTATCTGAAGTTAGGCTACGGAGTCATTGCGAGCAGCCGCAGGCTACGCGGCAATCTGCTGTTGTCATGGTTCAGAACACAAGATTGCCACGCTTCGCTCGCAATGACGAGTGAAAAAAGCCGCAATGACATGAGTGGATGAAGATTGCTGCGCCCTTCGGGCTCGCAATGACGATGGAAAAAGTCACAATGACCGGATGGAAACCGGTAAGTCCAATCCCCTTGAGACTGATTCCTTCAGCTTCCGCACTGCCCTTTGATCGTAGCCGGCTATTATTTCGGCCAGCTTTTCAGCTTCCGCCTGCAGATCGGCGCGCGGAACCACACGGTTGACCAGTCTCATCTCAAGGGCCTCCTGCGCTCCCACCCGGCGGCCGGTCAGCAATAAATCAAGAGCCTGGCCGGGACCTACGGCGCGGGGCACGGTCTGCGTGGCGCCGGCTGCGGGTATGAAGCCCAGCGCTACCTCCGGCAGCCCGAATACGGCGTCTTCAGCAGCAATCCTGATATCACAGCACATGGCCATCTCGATGCCGGAGCCGAAGACGTAGCCGTGCAGCGCGCCAATTACGGGCTGCGGCAGGTTGAGAAAGAGCCCCCATACGTCCCTCTGCCAGCGCACATGGCGGGCAAATACGGGCGCGGGAGCGGAGAGGAACTCGCTCAGATCGGCGCCGGCGCAGAAGGCCTTCTCCCCCGCGCCCCTGATTATGGCTACGTGTACATCCGAATCAGATTGTATGGCCGAGAGCACTTCGTAAAGCTCGTCGCGCATGCGGACGTTGTAGATATTCAACACCCGGGGACGGTTGAGCGTAATGAAGGCTGTGTGCCCCTTCTTTTCGAAGATGATGGTCTCGAATCCGTCCATCATTTCCCCTTGAATTCGGGTTTGCGCTTCTCTCTGAAGGCGTTGACGCCTTCAATGCGGTCTTCGGTGGTATGCAGCAGGAAGTAAAGATCCCCCTCGAGCTGCAGCCCCTGGGCCAGCGTCCTATCCAGCCCCTTGTACACGGCCTCTTTGCAGTACCTGAGTGCCCACGAAGCCTTGCCGGCCATCTCGCGTCCCATCTCCAGCGCAACGTTCAGCACGTCTTTTGCCGGCACGACCCGGCTGACCAGCCCGATACGCAGGGCTTCGTCCGCGGATATAACCTCGCCGGTCAGCATCATCTCCACGGCCTTGGCGCGCCCCACCAGACGGGGCAGCCGCTGCGTGGCGCCGTCCGAGGGTATCAGACCATGCTGGATGCCGGGCAGGGAGAAGTGCGCCGTTTCCGCCGCGATCCTGATATCGCAGGCCAGCGCCAGCTCCAGTCCGATTCCGATGGCGTCACCGTTGATGGCCGCGATCACCGGGCAATTGAGCGACGCTACAGGCGCCGACAGCGAAAAGGCGGGCTGTTCCCCGCGGGTGGATTCGGCATCTCCGCAGAAGGCAGGGCCGCTGCCGGTGATGACAGCGGCCCTGATCTCAGTATCGTAGTTCAGTTCATCGCAGATTACAGCCAGCCGGGCAGCCAGGTCGGGCCCGGGCCCGTCCTGCGCCAGCCTGATTACAGCCAGTCCGCGATTGCATTCGAAAGTAGTAGTCGAGCTCATAAGCGGCTACTTCTTAGCGGGTACCTCGGCCTGCAGGACCAGCTTCCTGGCCTTGAAGTCCTCGATCTGCTCTTTGGTATATCCGATCTCCAGCAGCACCTCTGTGGTGTGCTCGCCCAGCATGGGCCCGGGCCTCAGCACTTTGCCCGGTGTCTCCGAGAACTCCGCGTTGATACCCTGCAGCTGCACTTTGCCCCATTGCGGATGTTCCTGAAATTCATACACTCCGGTGGCCTTGCAGTGAGCGTCGCTTTGCAGCAGGTCGACGATGCCCTGGCCCTGCGCTGCGGGCACGCCCTGCATCGCCAGCAGTAGCGACCAGGCGTTGGCGGGCGTGGTGAAGAAGGTCTCCTCCAGTATGGCTGTGAGCTCCCTGTCGTGCTTCTTGCGGGCGCCAGGGGTGGCGAAGCGCGGATCCGTGGTGAGGGCGGTCAGGCCCAGCACCTTGCACAGGGTTTGCCAGTGCGCCTCCTTGGGACAGTAAATGTAAAGCCAGCCGCCGTCGATGCCCTGGTAGAGGCGGTCGAGCGCGCCCAGCCCCTTGATGTCCGGCTTGCCCAGGTATTTGCGCTTCATGCCCTTGTACTGGATGAAATTGCCCGATTGTATCGTGACGGCCGAGCGCAGCAACGAGGTCTCCACAAACTGGCCCTGCCCCGTGCGCAGCTTATTGAAAAGGGCCAGAGACGCGCCGAAGGCGCCCAGCATGGGCCCCATCTCATCGTTGAGCTGTATCTTGTGGAAGATCGGCGTCTTGCCGGGTCCACCCTGTCCCAGCATCTGGCCGCTCATGGCCTGGAATAGGGGATCGTAACCGGGACGTTCCGCATCAGGACCTTTCGATCCGAATGCGGGCATGGAAACATATAGTATGTCCGGCTTTATCTTCTTGACGGTCTCGTAGTCCATGCCGAGCTTTTTCATGATGCCCGGACGGGAGTTCTCCACGACCATGTCGCAGGTGGAGATCAGCCTGTGGGCGATCTTTCTGGCCTCCTCCTGTCTGAGGTCGATCACGATGCCGCGCTTGCCGCGGTTAACGCCCATGAACCCGCCGGCCAGCATGCGCCAGGAATCGCCGTCGATAGGCTCGATCTTGATCACGTCCGCGCCGAGGTCGGCCAGCTCCCGGCATACGCCGGCGCCGGCCAGCATGGTGGTGAAATCTGCTACCCTGATTTTCTCTAACGGCATCATTTTCTTATTTCCTCCTCGGAGCCAGTTTGATCACGTTACCCTGTTTGAGGCGCTTGATCTCCTGCGCCGAATAACCCAGCTCCTTGAGCACTTCGCGCGTGTGCTGGCCGGGTTGCGGCGACGGCCCCTTGATCTTGCCCGGAGTGTCCGCCAGGGCCACAGGCACACCCATCTCCCTGACGTTGCCCTTTTTGGGCTCCTTGACGGTCTGCACCATGTCGCTGGCGATTACCTGCTTGTAGGCCATGAAGTCGTCGACGTTCTGCACCGGCGCCACAGGGATGCTTGCATCCATGAACTGCTTTATCCACTCCGCTCGCGTCTTTGTTTTGTACAGGGGCTTGAGCATGGACATCACCTGAGCGTTGCGCGGCGGGAAGATAAGGAAGGGCGCTCCCTCGAAAAGAGGATCGGTCAGCCACTCATCGTGGCCCAGCTCGACGGCAAACTGCATGAAGAATTTGGGATTGCCCAGGCCGGTAAACAGCCACTCGCCGTCCTTGCACTGGTAGGGACGGTACAGCGGCATGGGTCCGGTGGGGCCCCAGGGGGCGCGGAACATGCCCTCGAAGTCTACATTGAACTGGCGGAAGGTGCTGAGGATGGTGCGGAAAAGCGAGACATCGATCTTCTGTCCCCTGCCGGTCTTCTCCCGCACGCACAGGCCGGATACGATATAGAAGGCCGCGTCCACGGCAGTGTACAGGCTGGCCAGCGGCAGCACTATGAAGAGCGGGTGCGTCGCCAGTCCCTGCTCGGTGTAAACCGAGGCCACCGTGCTGACGATCTGGTCGTAGCCGGCCCAGCCTGCGTAAGGCCCCTTTGGGCCGAATCCCGAGATCGAGCAGTACACCGCCCGCGGGTTCAATTCCTTTATCTTATCGTAGCCGATGCCCAGTTTGTCGGCCGTGCCCGGCTTGAAGTTCTCAATGATTACGTCGGCTTTTTTAGCCAAATCCAGGGCGATCTTGAGCCCCTCGGGCTTCTTCAGGTCAAGTACGATACCTTTCTTGCTGCGGTTCCAGACCATAAAAGCGTCCTGTCCGCGCATGGGGTCACCGCCCGGCCGCTCAACCTTGATCACTTCGGCGCCCTGCTCAGCCAGCAGCGCGCCCGCGAAGGGGCCTGCTATATACTGGCCGAAGTCGAGCACCCTGATACCGGATAATGCTCCTTGTGACATGGGTAACCTCCTTTATTTATTGACGAGCTCACTTGCATGAGCCGCTTATCAGATGTATATAGAAGCAGATTATTTCTTTGTAGCTGCTGATCAATAATTTTTCGTTAACCCCGTGCAGGGATGCCAGCTCATCCGACCTGACACGCTCGGGCACGAACCGGTAGCAGCAGGGGGAGAGGTCGACGAAATAGCAGGAGTCGGTCCTGCCCAGCACCAGCGTGGGCGCCACTATGGCATCGGGCAGGATACTTCTGATGGCGCCGTTCAGCATGCCGAAGCTCCACCCGGATGTGGGTGAGGTGGGGGATGGCTGAAAGAGGTTGCCGGCGAGGGGACGTATTTTAACGCGCGGATCGCCTGTTATCCTGGTCACGCGCTGTGTAACGCTTTCGATGGTGTCCCCCTGCAGTATGCGGAAGTTGATCACGGCCGTGGCCAGCATGGGAAGTATGTTGTCCTGGTCGCTGCCCCGGAACTGCGTGGGCGCCGTGGTCGTCCTGATGGAGGCGTCGGTCACGGGCCTGGCGGCCAGCTGTCCTTTTACCAGGCCGCCGAACAGCCACATGTTGGCGAAGATCATCCTGGCGGGGAAGGGCATCTCCGGACCCAGGTAGTCGAAGAGCGCAGCGGCGGGTTCCGTAAACCGTGCCGGGAAAGGCTTGGCCTGCAGCCTGGCAACGGCGGCCGCAAGTATGCCTACCGCGGTCTCGCGCGGCGGCTGGGCGGCATGGCCTCCCTCTGCCTGCGTGCTCAATTCCAGCGACAGGTAGCCTTTCTCGGCGATGCCGATTAAAGCTACCCAGCCGGGTATGCCCGGCGCGACCCCCTGCGTGGCCGCCATGCCCTCGTCTATGATGTACTCGAACTTAAGGCCCTGCGCCCTGAGGTGCTCGGCGATCTTGCCCGCCCCTTCTTTTCCGCCCACCTCTTCATCGAAGCCGAAGGCAAGGTAGATCGAGCGGGACGGCTTGAAGCCGTCTTTGGCCAGGTGCTCCACAGCCTCCAGTATGCCCATCAGGCTGCCTTTGTCGTCCAGCGTCCCCCTGCCCCAGATGCGGCCGTCGGCTATACGGCCGGAGAAGGGAGGGTGCTCCCATCCCTCCTCGGAGGCGGGCACGACGTCCTGGTGGGCCATCAGCAGCACGGGTTTCAGATCGGGATTAGCGCCTTTCCAGATATAGAGCAGGCCGTAGCTGTTGATCAACTGCTTTGCCAGGGTGGTGTGGGCCCGGGGAAAGGATTTCTCAAGGAAGGCCTGGAAGGCCGTGAACTGTTCGAAATCGAACTGCGATCGGTCGTGGCTCGAGACCGTTTTGTAGGTTATTGCCTGTGACAACCGCGAGGCTGCGGCATCGATGTCGATAGAATAGTCGATCTTTTCAGTGGTTTTCGTCTGTCTGGACTTAAAGGCAGCTGTCCTGGCTGCAATTACAGCTATGAGAACGACGATTGCCAGTGCCGCGAGCGACACTGCGATAACCCAGAATGACATGTTGCCGCTCCTCTTCCGATTGCTGACTATGGAATTGTAGCATAACGGCCCGATTGCATCCATTACGCCGATGTAGTATAGTGCGTTGAATTCCATCGGGTGGGGCGGCGCAGGATTAAAGGAGGATACCGCTATGGCAAATGGTAACGGAAAGAATGAGGTAAAAGAGTACAGGACGGGCGGCTGGAGCGCGCACTACGTTCTCATCATATGCACACTGCTGTACGCCATCAACTACATGGACAGGCAGGTGTTCTCGGTCATCCTGCAGCCCATGAAAATGGAGCTGGGATTGACCGACGCCGAATGCGGACTGGCCTCGACCGTGCTCATCCTGGGCATGGCGCTCTTCTCCTTCCCCATCGCACATATGATCGACCGCTGGAGCCGCAGGAAATCGATCGGACTGATGGCCATCCTGTGGAGCGGCTTCACCTTCCTCACCGGCCTGGCCACCAATTTTGTCACCGTGCTCATACCGCGTGCTTTCGTGGGCCTGGGCGAGGCCGGCTTCGTACCGGGCGGCACCGCCATGATCAGCGCATCCTACTCCAAGGAGAAACGGGGACGCGCGCTGGGCATCTTTCACATAGCCATACCGCTGGGCGCCGCCGCCGGCGTGATGCTGGGCGGCATCATCTCGGCCAAGTTCGGATGGCGCACGCCCTTCTACTATTTCGCCATACCCGGCGTTATCCTGGGCATACTGGCCTTCTTTATGAAGGATTACAAGACGGCGGTCGACGCGGGTGCGTCGACCGGCATCAAAGGATTTTTTGTCGCGCTGGGCAACGTGCTCAAGCTGCCCACCATAAAATGGTTCTACCCGGCCCTGGGCCTGGCCGTCTTCATGTCCACCTCGGTATTGATCTGGCTGCCCAGCCTGATCATGCGCGTGATGAATGTGAACGAGGCTAGCGCCGGCATGCTGGTGGGGGGCATCGGACTGACGGCTATCATCGGCGCGCCGCTGGGTGGCGTGCTGTCGGATGTCTGGCGCAAGAAGGACCCGCGCGGCAGGATGTACGTGCCCGCCGTTTCCTACCTGGTCTCCGCTGTGTTGATCGTGATAGTGATACTGACCAAGTTCAGTCCCCTGGGTATTGCGCTGGCCGTGCTCTACGGCATCATAGCTTCAATGGCGGTGCCGGCTTTTGCCACGGTTTCACAGGACATTGTGCCGGTGGCGCATAAGGGCCTCTCCATGGGCCTCGTGGTATTTGCCCAGTACCTGTTCGGCGGCGCCTGGGGTCCGTGGGTGATAGGCTGGCTGTCCGATCTGCTGGGCGGCGGCGCAGAAGGTTTGAGCGTGGCGGTCATGCTCTCAGCCGCAGTGGGGGTCGTGGGCGGTATATTCTTCCTCATCGCCGCGCGCACCTATCCGGACGATGCGGAGAAGGTCAGGCGCGAGACCCTGCTGGCCGAGGCCTGAACAGACTATTAATTGTTGTGTCAACGTGTGTTAAAATAATCTACTTCGCATAAAAAAAGGAGGTATTCGCATGGGTTTACTGGACGGTAAGGTAGCCGTAATCACCGGCTCGGGGCGCGGCCTGGGGAAGGCCGAGGCTCTGCTCTTCGCATCTGAAGGGGCCAAGATAGTTATCAATGATCTGGGCGGCGGCTCGGACGGGGCCGGCTCCGCATCCGTACCTGCCGACGAGGTCGTAGCCGAGATCAAGAAGATGGGCGGCCAGGCTGTGGCCAACTACGATTCGGTGGCCACCTGGAAGGGCGGCGAGAATATCATAAAGACCGCCGTCGACGCTTTCGGGAAGATAGACATACTGGTCAACAACGCCGGCATACTGCGTGACCGCATGGTCTTCAATATGACCGAGGACGAGTGGGACATCATACAGAAGGTGCATATGTACGGGCACTTTTTCTGCACGCGGCATGCCTGCGCCTTCTTCCGGCAGCAGCGCAGCGGGCGCATCATCAACACATCATCGCAGGCCGGCCTGGGCAATCTGGGACAGGCCAACTACAGCGCCGCCAAGGAAGGCATTGTCGGCTTCACGCGCACCGTGGCCCTCGATATGGCCAAGTACGGTGTGACCACCAACTGCATACGCCCCATCGCAGCTACCAGGCTGACCCTGACCCCTGAACTGCAGGCGGCAATGGAAAAGAAAGCCAAGGAAGGCGGTGGTGGACTGGGACTGGATATCGGTGCCGAGCTGAAGAAGATGGCGCCTGAGCACATTGCTCCGCTGGTGGTCTATCTGGCAACGGACGCAGCGGGCGGAATCAACGGCAAGACCTTCTTCGTGGGTGGGGGCGAGGTCGGGATCTACTCGGAGCCTACGGTCGTGACGAGCATTTTTAAGGATGGAGTCTGGACGGTCAAAGAGCTGTCCGACCTGATGCCCAAGAGCCTGACCAAGGGCATGTTGCCCCCGCCGCCGCCTCCGGCGAAATAGATAAGCTTATACGTCATTGCGAGTAGTATCTGTAGGGGCGGGTTTTTAAACCCGCCCGCTGCGACGCAAGCGGGCGCACCTCAGGGTGCGCCACGCTATGTTTTGTTATCGTAAACATCCGAAGCTACGGTTTGTGTAAACCGGTAGATAATACTTGAATCAGGTCTTCACCTGCTTCCCGCAGGTCGAACTTACTCGGCGAAAGGCACCAGTTGTAAACGATACCCCTGATATTGTGTATTATCACCTGCGTGATCTGCGCGCTGGCCAGGTCGCTTCTCAACTCTCCCTTTTCCTGGGCTTCGGCCACCAACGCCTGGATTATCTTGTAAAGCGTCCTTTTCTCTGTCATGATGGCGGAGAGTTTCTCATCATATCCGATCTGTGTTAGATAGGCGATTCTGACCGTTGCTTTGCCCAGCTCCGCCATGTGAGCGATAACCAGCCTGACGAAGGCCAATACCTTATCGATGCTCGATTCCAGGTTTTCAACCAGCGGCAGTATATCTGTGCGGTAATGTTCGTCCACAGCCAGCATTCTTTCCAGAACGATCTGGTCTTTGGATTTGAAATGAGAGTAGAAGGCGCCCTTGGTCAATCCTACGCTCCGGCAGATTTCATCGATTGTGACGCTGTCGTATCCCTTTTCAAGAAATAGAGATACTGCAGTATTGAATATGCGCTGTCTGGTCATCTGAGACCGCACGGCGCGGATGCTTGTCCTTAATTTTGGCATACTGAATTCCCCCGAGTTACTAATCTTATCATATTTACGCTGCCGATGCTTAAACCGGCAGCCCTCATATCCCTGGTATGCTGTTGACAGAGATCTAAATCTCAAGTAAAATGAGCTAATGAATACATACTACAGTATGTATAATACAGATTAGAGGAAAGGGTACATGGAAGGTGTTTATATAATAGGCGTTGGTATGACAAAATTCGGCAAGCTGCCGGATCGTACGGTGAGAGGCATGGCGGAGGAAGCGGCATCGATAGCCTTAGAGGATGCAGGCATAGATAAAAAATCGCTCGAGGCAGCCTATTTTTCTAATACATTCTGGGGTATGTTTGGTAATCAACATTCCATTCGCGGCCAGGTGGTGATGCGGGGTATGGGGATCGACCGCATCCCGGTTACCAATGTCGAGAATGCCTGTGCCGGAGCATCCACAGCTTTGAACCTGGCCTGCACGGGCATCATGGCCGGCTGTTTCGATATCGCTCTCGCCATCGGCTCGGAGAAGATAACCAATCCCGATAAAACACTTTCGCTGGCTGCCTATGCATCCTGCATGGACGTTGAGAACTTCGAAAAGCATATCAAGATGATTCTGGAGGTGGGCAAGACCTTCACCATCCCCATGCCAGCCGATGAGTCCGCACCGGGCGAAGGCCGCAGCATTTTTATGGACGCCTATGCAATGAATGCGCGCTGGCATATGAATAAATATGGGTCCACGCAGCGCCAGATGGCGCTGGTGTGCGCCAAGAACCACAGGCACGGCTCACTCAATCCTCTCGCGCAGTATCGGAATACCATGACCGTTGACGAGGTCCTTGCCGATAGACGGGTAGCCTATCCTCTGACGAGAGCAATGTGTGCGCCCGTGGGCGATGGCGCCGCCGCTGCCATCGTCTGCTCGGGCAGGTATCTGAAGAAGCTAAATGGTGTGAGGGTGGTGAAAATACTGGCTTCCGTACCCGGACAGGGCAGCGACAGGGAGCTTGACGGGGAAGATATCGGGCAGCGCCTGGCGCTGAAGGCATACGCGCAGGCGGGCTTGGGGCCAAAAGACGTGGATTTAGCGGAACTGCATGATGCAACCGCCTGGAGCGAGCTGCACCAGACGGAGGTAATGGGCTTCTGCCCGCTGGGAGAAGGCGGGCCGTATGCCGAGACCGGAGCGACCGCGCTGGGCGGAAAGAAACCCGTCAATACCAGCGGGGGACTGGAATGCCGGGGACATCCCATCGGCGCCTCGGGCCTGGCGCAGATCTATGAAGTCGTCACCCAGTTGAGGGGTGAAGCAGGAGCGCGACAGGTGGAGAACGCCCGCATCGGTCTTACGGAAAACGGTGGGGGCAACATAGGTGTGGAAGAAGCTGCCATGTGTGTGCACATATTGCAGAAGGTAAATAAATAATAAATCTGGAGGTTGTCGTTATGACGCACGAAACGGTTACCACTCAATTCTTAATGGCGAGCACATTGAAGAAGTTCAGCAACAAGGTCTTCGCCAAAATGGAGGACGCTGAATATACCTACTATGACGTTCACATAAACTCCAACCGCGTGGCTAACGGCATTCAGGCCCTGGGATACGGCCCGGGAGACCGGGTGGCCGTGGCCATTCCCAACAGCATGGAAATCGTCTATTCCACCTACGGTATCTTCAAGGCGGGCGCCACCGCCGTCGGCATCAATATGCTGGTGGGAGATGAGGACCTGCTGTTTATCCTGCAGGACGCAAAGGTGAAGATGGCCCTGGTAGATTTGTCCGTCCAGGAAAGGATCATGAAGATGAAAGATCGTCTGCCTGATTTGAAGACCATCGTGACCGTGGGCGGAGTAACCAGTGGTGGCATCATCGCCTGGGACAAATTTCTCTCGGGGCAAAAAACACAGGACCCGCCCTTCACGGCAAAACCTGATGACGATGCCCTGGTCGTGTACACGGGCGGCACTACAGGCACCCCCAAGGGCGTTATACATTCACAGGCGAGCTTCTACTACCTCCTGGTCGCGCAGTCTCTGGCCTACAATCTACTGCCTTCCGACACCATCATGTTGATGACGCCGCTGGCGCATGCAGCGGGCGCTATCATGTACCTGGGATGTATCAACGGGGTGCGCTTTATAATCGAGAAGAAAGCCGACCTGTTCCGCCTGCTCAATCTCATCCGTGATGAAAAGGTCACCGTTATGTTCCTCGTGCCTACTATAATCTATATACTGCTGGACGTTTTAAAAAGTGGTGACTATGACTTGAGCTCGCTGAGGATGCTGCTTTACGGCGCTGCGCCCATGTCCGAAGGACGGCTCGCGGAGGCTATGGAGCGCTTCGGCCCGATACTGGTGCAAATCTACGGACAGACCGAGTGTCCTCAGGCTGTTACCACGTTGACCATGGAAGACCATATAAGGGCCATGAAGCATACCCGTCTTCTCTCAAGCTGCGGGCGGCCGTGCCAGATGGTTGCAGTCCGCATCGTCGATGACAGCGGGAAGGACCTGTCGGCGGGCAAGGCCGGAGAGATACTGGTTAAAGCTCCCTTTGTAATGAAAGGTTACTTGAACCATCCGGAGATGACCGCTGCTACGGTGGTCGACGGATGGCTGCATACAGGAGACATGGGCAAACTGGACGAAGAGGGTTACTTATATCTGGTCGACCGGAAAAAGGACATGATCATCACCGGCGCTTTCAATGTATACTCCGCCTCCGTTGAGAACGTGATATCCAAACATCCCAGTGTAAAGCAGGTGGCCGTCATAGGTGTCCCGGATGAAAAATGGGGCGAAGCGGTAACTGCTGTGGTCGTGGCCGACGGCGATATAGAAGAAAAAGAGATATTGGACTTCTGCAGGGGTAAGCTCAATAAATATGAGCTTCCTAAAAAAATCGTCTTTCAGTCGCAGATCCCTGTGACTGCCGTGGGTAAAATCGATAAAAAGACCCTGCGCGCTCCCTTTTGGGAAGGGAAGACGCGGGGAGTGAATTGAATGGAGCGGTATTATGGGTTTACTGGACGGTAAGGTAGCCGTAATCACCGGCTCGGGGCGCGGCCTGGGGAGGGCCGAGGCTCTGCTCTTCGCAGCTGAAGGGGCCAAAGTAGTGATCAACGATCTGGGAGGTGGCTCGGATGGTGCAGGGTCAGCATCCACACCCGCCGACGAGGTCGTAGCCGAGATCAAGAAGATGGGCGGTCAGGCCGTGGCCAACTACGATTCGGTGGCCACGTGGAAGGGCGGCGAGAACATCATCAAGGCCGCCGTGGACGCCTTCGGCAAAATAGACATTCTGGTCAACAACGCGGGCATACTGCGCGACCGTATGGTCTTCAATATGACCGAGGATGAGTGGGACATCATACAGAAGGTGCATATGTACGGGCACTTTTTCTGCACGCGGCATGCCTGCGCCTTCTTCCGGCAGCAGCGTAGCGGGCGCATCATCAACACATCATCGCAGGCCGGCCTGGGCAATCTGGGACAGGCCAACTACAGCGCGGCCAAGGAAGGCATTGTCGGCTTCACGCGCACCGTGGCCCTCGATATGGCCAAATACGGTGTGACCACCAACTGCATTCGGCCCCTGGCCGTTACCCGCCTTTTGACCCCTGCCATGAAGTCGGCCTGGGATAAAAAAGCCGACAGCCCCAGCGCGGGTCAGGGCCTGGACTTTGGAAGCCTGATGAAAAACATGAGTGAAGATCAGCTGAACGCCGAGTTGAAGAAGCTGGCGCCCGACCATATTGCACCGCTGGTCGTTTATCTGGCCACGGACGCCGCAGGCGGGATCAACGGTAAGACCTTCTTTGTGAGTGGCGGCGAAATCGGGATCTACTCAGAGCCTACGGTCGTGACGAGCATTTTTAAGGATGGAGTCTGGACGGTCAAAGAGCTGTCCGACCTGATGCCCAAGAGCCTGACCAGGGGTATGTTGCCCCCGCCGCCGCCTCCGGCGAAATAATACGGACGATTTTTGCTATAGTATCAGCGGCAGTAATTACTGCCGCTGATACTATAATGACTAAACTGCGCCTCGACAGCCTTCTGGTTGCACGCGGCCTGGCGGAGAACAGGAGCAAGGCCCAGGCTATGATTATGGCCGGCGAGGTTACCGTTAACGGCGGTCTGCTGTCCAAGGCAGGCTGCCTTGTCCCTGAAGACGCCGAAATCAGCCTCAAGCAGAAGCTGCCCTATGTGAGCCGGGGCGGCCTCAAGCTCGACCATGCGCTGAAGGTATTCGGCATCGACGTATCGGGCCTGCGCTGCCTGGACGTGGGGGCATCGACCGGAGGCTTCACCGATTGCCTGCTACAGCATGGGGCGAAGAGGGTATACGCCCTGGATGTCGGCCATGGCCAGATAGATTACAGGCTGCGGCAGGATGATCGTGTTGTGGTCATCGAGAAGGTCAACGCCCACTATCCCTTCGATCTGCCGGGCAAAGCCGGCCTGGCCACCGTGGACGTATCGTTCATATCGCTGACGGCGGTCATACCCAACATACTGCCGCATCTTATAGAGGGCGGCGAGCTGGTCGTCCTCTTCAAGCCGCAGTTCGAGGCCGATAGAAAGGACGTGGGCAAGGGCGGTGTGATCAAAGACCCGGAGGTTCACGCGCGCTGCATCGGCAAATTCATAACCTGGATGAACCTGAATAGCTGGTCGTTGCTTAATCTGACGGCGTCACCTGTATCCGGCGCCGACGGAAATGTAGAGTTTCTAATGCATATGAGGCCGTTCAAACCGTGAGCTTCAGTAAAATCGAGCTGCGCGACCTGGCCATCTGCTGGCTGGCGCTGGGGTTGTGCTTCTCCCTGCAATACCTGATCCCTCAGCAAGGGACGCCGTATTCGCAGTCGATGGCGCAGTTTGCCGTCTTCCTGGGCGTAGCCCTGGTCGGCATCGGGACCGGCTTCCTCTTTCACGAGCTGGCCCACAAGGGAGTGGCCCAGCGCTTCGGATACCGTGCCGAGTTCCGCATGTGGAAGCTGGGGCTGATCATTGCGGTCGCCTCCGCCATCATCAGCTTCGGGCGCTTTCTCTTTTTCGCGCCGGGGGCCGTCTATACTTCGACATATAAGCAGCCGGACCCCTGGGAGGAGGGGATGATATCCGCCGCCGGCCCCACCGCCAATATCATACTGGCCGGGCTTTTCTTCCTGCTGGCCGCAGGGACGGGAAATTCCGGCATCTGGGGCCTGGTCGGCGCCTTCGGTTTCCAAATCAATCTGTGGCTGGCGGCTTTCAACCTCGTGCCCTTCCCACCGCTGGACGGTGTGAAGATTTTACGCTGGAACAAGGCTGCCTGGTTCGTGCTGGTGGTGATTTCATGGGGCCTGCTCCTGATGTTAATGCTGGGGGTGATCAAATAATGCGAGATTCAGCCGTAGTCCTGTGCGCTGACGATGTCGTGCTGGCCGGGCATGTTTTCCTGCCGGACGATTGCAGCAAGCTCCATCCCGCCGTGTGTATATGCCACGGCATCCCTGCTGTCTCCTACAACCCCGATGAGAAAGGCGGTTATCCCGAGCTGGCCGCCAGGTTCTGCCGGGCGGGATTCATCGCGCTGGTCTTTAACTTCAGGGGCTGCGGTCCCAGCCAGGGCAATATCGATATGCCGGGATGGACCTGTGACCTGGAGGCTGCAGTTGAGTTTCTCTATATGCTGCTGGAAGTGGACAGGAAGAAGATATATTTAGTGGGCTCTTCGGGAGGCGCAGCCGCCTGCATCAACGTAGCCGCCCGTGAGAAACACGTGAGCGCGGTGGCCACGCTGGCCTGTCCGGCCGAGTTCGACTTCATGGCCGGCGGCTACACGGCGGAATCTTTAATAGTCCGGTTCAGGGAGATAGGGATAATCAGAGACGCCGGTTATCCTCCCTCGGTCAAGAAATGGCTGGATGGGTTTAAAGCGGTTGCGCCCATAGACCACATCGATAAGGTAGCACCAAAACCGCTGCTGCTGGTGCACGGCGCAGATGACGACGTTGTGCCTGTTGAACACCTTGAGCACCTGTATAAGAAAGCCGGACGGCCCAAAGAAAAACTCGTTCTGCCCGGCGCGGGCCACAGGCTGCGCCAGGACGAGAGGGCTGTCGAGGCTGTCATGTCCTGGCTGCAGAAACTGGCCGGCCTGTAGCGCGCACAAAGCGCCGCTGTATTTGAATTAGTGATTATGAGCTTGCAGCATATTGTGGTAAATTATTAATATATTGTTAATACAATATTGGGACGGGGAACACTAAATTCGAAGGAGGCAGGAAGATGCCGAAACTTGTATGCCTTGCACTGGTGTGTATCATCGCTCTCAGTTCAGCCTGTATCACAATCGTCCAGCCCGGAGGTGATACGTCCGGAGGCGCCACCACTGACAGGAGCAACCCATCGGCTTACATAGACCTCATCTCGCCCAGCAGCCTTGCCTGGGGGCAGGAGGTCAGCTTTACCGGACATGGCACCGCGCCATCCGGCAGTATTACGGCTTACCGCTGGCGCTCCAGCATCGACGGCGATCTGAGCTCGCGGCCGACTTTTACTACCAGCACCCTTTCACCGGGCAATCATATAATTCTTTTCTCGGTGCAGAATGACGCGGGCAACTGGTCACTGGAGACACAGGGGACGGTTAATGTTACAACCGAGTCCACGGGCGACGGTGCCCCTCCGCCCGAAGATGGAGGCACCGCTACAACACCGCCTGTGATCAATGCTTTCAACGCAGATCCGGCGGGAATCACGGCCGGCGCCGGCTCAACCCTGAGCTGGAGTGTGACCAATGCCATCGCAGTCACAATAGATAATGGCGTGGGCAGTGTGGGGCTGACCGGCACGCGTGTCGTTTCGCCCGCTACCGATACGACATATACACTGACTGCCGCCAATACGGCCTATTACAGCCAGGCCACGGCTAAAGTGACCGTTGCCGCCGCGGCAACGCCCAAACCTGACCTGATAATCGAAGATATCTGGAAATCGAGTGACCATATTTATTATCGTATCAAGAACCAGGGCACAGCCTCAGCGCCCGCCACCGTTACCAAACTGACGATCGACGGCGCTGTAAAATCCACCGATTCCGTCCCGTCGCTGGCTGCCGGCGCTGCCAGCACACAATATTTCAGCAGCTATTCATATACATGCAGCGGAGTATCGGACAGCATAGTGGTTACCGCCGATTCAACCGGCCTTGCCAGCGAATCCAACGAGGCCAACAACAGCATGACCACAACGTTCAGCTGCCTGGTATTGGGCCCTGTGGTGCCGCCGCTGATGGTAATGAAGCCCGACCTGAAGATAACGAATATATCCTACGATGCGGGCAAGGTCAAATTCACGGTCAAGAACGAAGGTGCCCTGAATTCGGGGGGATTTGACGTAAAGCTATACAGAAACGGGGTATACAAAGATACCGTCACCATCTCCGGCGGCATAGTAGCCGGAGGCCAGGCCACGTTCACTTTCCCGGCTTATCACCATATATGCGTATTAGGGTCCCATGACACTATGAAGGTGACAGCCGATACGGGCGGGACGATCAGCGAATCGGACGAGACCAACAACTCGCGTTCCGAGTACTGGGGCTGTCCGCCCTCTTCTTAGCTGTGTCAATCCGTGCGGCGCATTGACCGTGCTGCGGTAAAACCGTATAATTCACGTGCAAGCCGATGCATGATTTGCACGAAAGCTGCGGCATTTTCGGTATTTACGCCCCCGGAGTAGATGTAGCCCGTATCTCTTTCTTTGCGCTGTTTGCCCTTCAGCATCGCGGGCAGGAAAGCGCGGGCATAGCTACGGTCGAGGGCGGAAAGATCTATATCCATACGGATATGGGGCTTGTTTCACACGCATTCAACGAGGAAGAGTTGCTGCGCCTCAAGGGCAATATCGCCATCGGCCATAACCGCTACTCCACCACAGGCTCCAGCGTTGCCTGCAATGCACAGCCTATCCTGGCCGGAACCACAGACCTGCAGGTAGCCCTGGGACATAACGGCAATATAACCAACAGCGCAGCCCTGCGGGCCGGCCTGGAGGAGCAGGGCTTCAAATTCAACTCGTCCACCGACTCGGAGGTGATCGGCTACCTGATGCTCAACTCTCCCGAGAAAGAGATCGAGGCAAAAATCAAGTATGCCATGCGGCGCCTGCAGGGAGCCTACTCCCTGGTTATCCTCGCAGGTGAAAGGCTCTACGGTGTGCGCGATCCTATGGGCGTAAGGCCGCTGTCGCTGGGGACCATCGACGGCGGGTGGGTGCTGGCATCCGAGACGTGCGCTTTCGACAATATCGGCGCCCAGTTCGTCAGGGAGATAGAGCCCGGCGAGATCGTTACAATCGACGGTAACGGCGTGCGCAGTACACGTATTGAAAGCGAACGTAAAGCCCTGTGTATATTCGAATTTATCTACTTTGCCCGGCCCGACAGCCTGCTCAACGGCAAACTGATCTACTCCGCCCGTGAGCAGATGGGCGCAATACTGTCCAGGGAGTACCCGGTGGATGCCGATATGGTGATGGGTGTACCCGATTCAGCCACGGCTGCCGGAATAGGTTACGCCAGGGCTTCGGGCATCCCCTACCATGAAGGCCTGCTCAAGAACCGCTACGTAGCCCGTACCTTCATCGCGCCGGACCAGCGCCTGCGCGAGCTGGGGGTCAGGCTTAAGTTCAACCCGCTGACCCAGGAGATATCCGGCAAGCGGCTGGTCGTGGTGGATGACAGCATCGTGCGCGGCACCACCACGCCTCGTGTTATCAACATGCTCAAGAAAGCCGGGGCCAGGGAGGTGCATATGAGGATCTGTGCGCCACCCATACGCTACCCCTGCTTTTTCGGCGTCGATATGGCCACGCGCTGGGAGTTGATAGCCGCACATAAAACCGTGCCCGAGGTCAGAGACGCCATCGGCGCAGACACGCTCGGCCATATCAGCATGGACGGACTGATCGAGGCAGTAGGGATGCCCGAGGAGATATTCTGCACAGCGTGCTTTACCGGCCAGTACCCAATGCCGGTGCAGCTTGAGATGGACAAGTTACAACTGGAGACTCTTCCTTTGGACGTGGCAAGGAGCCTCAGTGAAATCGAAACCTAAGGGCGCTTACGCCCAGGCCGGCGTGGACATATCGGCTGCCGATAAGACCAAGGAACTGATCAAGGAACTGGTGCGGCCGACGTTCGGCCCCGAGGTGTTGACCGATATCGGGCATTTCGGCGCTTTCTTCAAGCTGAAAAAATACAGGGACCCCGTGCTTGTCTCCAGCTCCGACGGCGTGGGCACCAAGCTCAAGATAGCCGTTCTCATGGACAAACATGATACGGTGGGCGTGGACCTGGTCAACCATTGCGTTAACGACATACTCTGCTGCGGCGCCGGCCCCCTCTTTATGCTGGACTATGTGGCCCTGGGCAAGCTGCACCCGCACAAGGTGGCGGCCATAGTGTCCGGCCTGGCGCAGGCCTGCAGGGAGGTCGGCTGCTCGCTGATAGGCGGCGAGACAGCCGAGATGCCCGGCATGTATAAATCGGCAGACTACGACCTGGCGGGATTCATCGTGGGTGTGGTGGAGAGGGACAGCGTCATCAGCGGCGAGAAGATCAGTGAAGGCGATACTGTGATCGGGCTTGCGTCCAACGGCCTGCATACCAACGGTTACTCGCTGGTACGCAAGGTGTTCGGCATCGACCATGATTCGCTAGCTCTCAAGGTGATACATCCAGAGCTGGGCAGAACCCTGGGAGAGGAGCTGCTGGCGCCTCACCTCTGCTATTATAATGATCTCAAACCCTACCTGGGGGAGGTCCACGGCATCGCGCATATAACCGGAGGAGGGCTTGTGGGGAATATACCGCGAATCCTGCCTCAAAGCTGTTCGGTGGAGCTGGACAGGTCATCCTGGACGGCGCCGGCCATATATGAGCTCATCCAGAAGAGAGGCAATATCAAGGATGAAGAGATGTTCCGCGTCTTCAATATGGGCGTGGGCATGGTTGTGCTCTGCGACAAGGACTGTTCCGATAAGATATTGCAGACCGTGACCGGCGCGAGCGTAATCGGCAGGGTTATCAAGGCCAATGGCAGCGAGAGAGTGATAATACGGTAAGGGGGTAGCCATGCGAGCAATCCTGAGCGTTTCCAATAAGTCAGGGCTGGTCGATTTCGCCAAAAAGCTGGAGAGCCTCAAGGTCGAGATATTCAGCACCGGCGGCACCAGGAAATCGTTGACTGATTCAGGCCTCAAAGTATGCAGCATATCGGACATAACCAGATTTCCCGAGATACTGGACGGTCGGGTTAAAACGCTGCACCCAGCGGTGCACGGCGGGATACTTGCGCGGCGCGACCTGGACCGGCATATGCAGGAGCTTGGCAATCATAAGATCGGCTTGATCGACCTGGTGGTGGTCAATCTGTATCCCTTTGTCGAGACTGTTTCCAAAGCGGAAGTGACGCTGGAAGACGCGCTGGAGAATATCGATATCGGCGGCCCGACCATGATCAGGGCTGCGGCCAAGAATTTCCCGGCCGTTCTGGTGGTGGTGGATCCGGCGGACTATGATGAACTGATAGAAAAACTGAAGGCGGGACAGGTCGACATAGCCTTCCGCCGCAAGCTGGCGCAGAAAGCGTTTCAGCATGTTGCGCTCTATGACACGGCTATCTCACAGTACCTGCTGGAAGGAGAGGCCTTCCCCGGGGACCTTACGCTGGCCCTGAGCAAGATGTATAACCTTCGCTACGGCGAAAATCCGCATCAGCCTGCGGCGCTGTACGTCGAGAAGGTGGCGGGGCATAAACCCCGGGGTATCACCCAGGTGAAACGGCACTCCGGGCCAGAGCTTTCCTTTAACAACTTCCTTGATATCGACTCGGCATGGAACGTGGTGAGCGATTTTATGGAGCCCGCCGTGGCGGTCATCAAGCACACCAACCCCTGCGGCCTGTGCAGCAACAATGACCTTGTCGAAGCCTATGGCAGGGCGCTGGCCGGGGACCCCGTGGCGGCCTTTGGGGGCATCGTGGCCGTGAACAGGGTAATGGATATCGCCCTGGCCACCGAGGTGGACAAGACACATTTCGATGCAATCATAACGGGAGGCTATACTGACGAGGCGCTGGCATTGCTGGGACGCAAGAAGAGTTTGCGGCTGCTGTCCATGCCGGTTGAGCCGCCGGCTCCAGGCGGAAGGGCGGTGGAGTTTCGCCCTATCACGGGAGGGTTCCTCGCACAGCTCAAGGATTTTTATACGGAAGAAGAATTCAAGCCCAGGGTCGTAACCAAACGTGCTCCGAGCGAAACTGAATGGGAAGATCTCTTCTTTGCCTGGAAGGTGGTCAAGCATATTAAATCGAACGGCATAACTCTGGCCAGGGACCGCACTCTGCTGGGCATGGGAGCAGGCCAGCCCAACCGGTCGGTCAGCGCCCAGATTGCCCTGGAGCGGGCAGGCGGGAAATCGAAGGGGGCTGTGCTGGGCTCGGATGCCTTCATACCCTTCCCTGATACGGTGGAGCTGGCCGCAGCGGGCGGGGTGACGGCCATAATACAGGTGGGCGGGTCGATCAGGGACCAGCAGTCCATCGATGCGGCCGACAAGCACGGCATGGCTATGGTTTTCACAGGGGTCAGGCATTTCAAGCATTGAGCAAAGGCGGTAAAATAGCAGCAGGCGGTGCAACTATGCTGATGATAAATATCGATACATTTAACCAGGCCCGGGCCAAGCTCGGGAATACTGCCACCAGGCGTGAGGGTATCGAGGAACTGCGCAAATTTCTGGATATCAAGCAGGCGCACCTCTGGCGGTCGGAGGTCATTGCTCCCTGCTGCGGCAACCTGGGCGGATTCGCCTGCCAGCTGAGCGAGGAGACACAGCTTCTGGAGAAAGCGTTGCCCCTGCTGGAAAATGACGACCTGGACGGGGCGAAGCCCATGCTCGACCGGCTGGCGCAGCTGATAAGCTACGGCATGGGACAGAAGGAGACGCCGGATCTCATCCAGCGGCTGACCGACTCACCCGGGCCGGCACGTTAAAAATAAACATAACCGATTGGTTGTCGGAGGAAGATATGAGTAAGAGGCAGGCTATTATTCCCAAAGGCTGGGAGATTTACGAGCACCTTACCTTTGCGCCGGCCGTGCGCAGGGGCAATATGCTCTACATCTCTGGCACCGATGCCACGGAGATCGACCTTCAGACCGGCAAACTGTTAATCAGGGGAGACATCGTGCAGCAGTACAGGACGATCTTCCTCAAGATGAAAACCATACTGGATGCGGCGGGCGCTACCTTCGATGACGTGGTCTGGACCTGCGACTACATAAAAACCAAAGAGGGGTACAAGGGGACGGCGGCTGTGCGGCGGGAGTTCTTCGGCGCCAGCTTCCCCGCCTCCACCGGCATAGTGGTCCAGGACCTTCTGAGCAAGGACGCCCTGGTTGAGATGGATGCCGTAGCCATGCTCGACGGATAACATGCACAGGACTGTAGTCATCGCCCACCGCGGCTTCCACAGGGACTACCCCGAGAACACCATTGAGGCTTTCAAAGCCGCCCTCGATCTCGGGGCGGACGGGGTTGAGTTCGACGTGCAGGAGACCGCGGACGGTGGATTCGTCGTCCATCATGATGCGGATATAGACGGGCGCAGTATCGGCAGCCTTTCGCTGGCCGAGCTGGCTGCGTGCAGGGTGGCGGGCGGCTTCCGCATACCCACGCTTAGTGAAGCGCTGAATATACTGGGCAAAGGCCTGGTGCTGCTGATCGAGCTCAAACAGGTGCGCTCCCCGGACAAATTCCTGACCATACTGCGTGGCTATGTCGATAAGGCGTGGACGGTGCTGGTCTCTTTTGACGCCGCCCTGGTCGAGAGACTGGCAGTGCTGGCGCCTGAGTTGCCCCGCGCTGTGATCAGCGAGCCCACAGATAGCGGGCATAAGATTGCCTCAGCCGGGACCGCCGGTTTCACTCAGTTGGCTGCCGGTATGATGACGGGCGATACGGTTGAAAAAGCGCATGCCGGAGGAGATCTGGTGTTCGTCTGGGACGGCGGGGATGAGGATACGATGAGACGGGCTGTGCGCTGCGGGCCTGACGTGATCATGACCGACCGTCCCGATGCAGTGATCAGGGAAATCCGGAAGCTATAAGTCCCGACTTTTCAGGCGCTCCCGGGCCAGCTCACAGGCGGCCGGGGAGACATCGATGCCGATCCATCGGCGGCCCAGCTTGTGAGCGGCGGCCAGGGCTGTGCCGCTGCCGCAAAAGGCATCCAGCACGATATCCCCCTGATTGCTGCTGGCGGAGACTATTCTTTCCAGCAGGGCCAGCGGCTTCTGTGTGGGATAGTCCAGCCGCTCGCGGCTGGTCCTGCCCACCATGTTTATCTCCCAGTAATCTTTCATACCGACCTGCGTATACCAGCCGGCTTCATCCCGGTACTCAGCCACGCCCTGGAATTTGTATGGCTTGAGCCCGCGGTTGTACGATTTCTCCTTCAGCCCGTTGAAAACGTAATCGCCGGTTTTCGAATAGAAGAGGATAATATCGTGCTTACGCGAGAAGCGCCTGCGCGGGCTGGCGCCTCCCGACCTGTAACACCATACTATTTCGTTCTGAAAATTGCTGTAGCCGAACAGATCGGGACTGTCCAGCAGCACCTTGACGTAATGCGACGCATGCCAGTCGCAGTGATAGTAGAAACTGCCCGTCGGCTTTAAAACGCGGTGCAACTCTTTAATTCGTGGTTTCATATAATCGAGGTATGCGTTTACGCCATCGAACCTGTCTTCAAAGCGCCTGTCGACGGTGGTTTTGGGGGAGGTCCTGTAGTTGCGGTTGGAATTGAAGGGCGGGTCGATATAGATCAGGTCGATGCTGTGCGAGGTTATATCCCTCAGCTTCACCAGGCAGTCGCCGCAGTGGATAATGCCGGTCTTCACAGATTCATTGTATCATGCGGGAGATACCGGTTTAATGCTATTATTGGATAAAATCGATTACGCGAGAGGTTTAGTGTGACGGAATCGACGATCAACCAGGTAAAATCGTTAATTTTACCTTTGACGGCGTTGTTTATCATACCGGCCGCCATCCTGTGGGCGACCGGCTTTAAAATCGGCTGGGGATTGGGTCTGCCCTGGGATGCGGTGATCGTGCTGGCGGGCGGAATATCGATGGGTACCGGGCTGTATTACCTTTCCATTACCATACGGCTTTTCGTCAATATCGGAAAGGGCACGCTGGCGCCCTGGTCGCCCACTAAAAAACTGGTGATCATCGGACCCTATCGCCACGTGCGCAATCCCATGATCAGCGGCGTGCTGATGACGCTGCTGGGTGAATCTGTGGCCTTCGGTTCGATAGGAATATTCATCTGGTTCCTGCTGTTTTTCATCGTCAACCATATTTATTTCATATGTTCGGAGGAGCCGGGCCTGGAGAAGAGGTTTGGCGGGGAATACCTTATATATAAGAAGAACGTGCCCCGCTGGATACCCAGGCTGCAGCCGTGGACCGGACCATAAAAGGGATTAATATGGCATTTCAAAGGTCCGACCTGGTGAATTTCTATTCCCACCTGCTGGGCGCCGCGGCGTCACTGGCGGGCTACATAGTTCTGCTCTGCAACTCCTCCGGCTCCGCGACAAAAATCGTTCTTTCCAGCATTTACAGCCTGTGCGCCGTCTTCATCTTCACCTGCAGCGCCGTTTACCACGGGCAGAAGGCGGGCGAGGACGAGAGAAATCCGTGGCGGCGGCTGGACCACATAGCCATCTTCTTCATGATAGCGGGCACGTATACGCCTATAAGCTATATCTACCTGGACGGCTGGTGGCGCTGGGGCATCATCGGCGCGCAATGGCTGCTGGTCATCCTCGGATTCGTGTTTAAGATGGTTTATATCCACGGCCCGCGCTGGCTCACCACGGTGATCTACGTCGTGATGGGCTGGATGCTAATAGTACCCCTTATATGGGGCCCTTTGCTGTCGACCATGCCGCTTCAATCGCTCATATTGCTGTTGGCCGGCGGCGCTGCCTACACCCTTGGAGCGGTTTTCTACGCCATAAAGAAGCCCAACCCGCTGCCCGGCGTATTCGGGTTCCACGAGATATTCCACCTGCTGGTCATCGCGGGCGCGGTGCTGCACTATATGGTTATTTACTATGCCATAGCAGGATGACGGGACGAGGGTGGAGTATGAGAATCGAGATGCTGGGCGCCCACAATACTGAGACCGATAAGGCCCGGCTGCCATGTGTGCTGGTGGACGGTATCGTCGCGCTGGATGCGGGCGGCCTGACTGCTTCGCTGCCGCTGGAAAGGCAGCAGCAGATAAAGGCCGTATTGCTCACGCACCATCACTTTGATCACTGCAAGGACCTGATTATGCTGGGGGCCAACAGTCTGCCCTCTTCGACGGTTGATGTCTATGGCCTGCGCGACACGCTCGAAGTTGTTTACCCTTACCTGCTGGATGGGAAGCTGTATCGAGATTACACCAGCTGGCCCTCTGCGGAGAATCCGCGCATGAAGCTGAAGCCTGTTGCGCTCTTTCAACCCCTGTACCTGCAACACCTTGAAGTGCTGCCACTGCCCGTCAGCCATTCCGTCCCATCTGTCGGATACTTCATCAAAGCGGACGGCGGTAAAAGCCTCTTTTACGCGGGCGATACGGGGCCGGGTCTGCAGGAGTGCTGGGAGCGGATAGCGCCGGACCTGCTTGTTATCGAGGTTACGCATTTAAATCGCGCACAGAAAGACATGGAGAAGCTGCGCCACATGACGCCGGGGATGCTGGCGCAAGAACTTTTAGAGTTTCGCAAGGCCAGGGGCTACCTGCCCCGGGTGATCGTCAGCCATTTGCCTGTGGCGTACGAAGATGAGATGCGCGATGAGATAGCCGCGGCCGGCAAACAGCTTGAGATGGAACTCGAGGTTGGATACGAGGGACTGACGATCGAGCTATAGCTTGGTTACATCGAAGGGAGTCATCTTCCCATCGGGCGAGTAATCGTAGAAACCCTTGCCGACCTTGCGGCCCAGCCTTCCGGCCTTGAGCATTTTCTCCATCAGCGGCGATGACGCCGCGATATCCGTAGCGCCCAGCGCGGCGAAGGATTTGCCCACTCTTACATAAGTATCGATGCCTGCGTTATCGGCGATCTCGAAGGGGCCGATATTCCAGTTGAATCCGTAACGCATGCCTTTATCCACGTCTTCCACCGTTGCGATGCCGTTCTCTACCAGCGACAGCGCCTCCCTGAATGCTACGCCGCTCACGCGGTTCATGATGAACCCGGGTATATCTTTCATGACCTTGACCGGGTACTGCCCCAGGGAAGCTATAAAGTCCACGCTTTTCCTGAACACTTCATCCGAGGTCTTCTCGCCCTTGATGACCTCCACCAGCCGCATCATCGGCACCGGGCCGAAGAAGTGCAGTCCGACCACCCTCTCCGGATGTACGGTCAGCGAAGCCAGGCGGGTAATGGGTATGCTGGATGTGTTGGAGGCCAGGATGGTATCCACCGGGCAGGCGGCGTCCAGCTCCTTGAACATGTCCTTTTTTATTTTCTCGTCCTCGAAGACGGCTTCGATAACCCATTTACAGCGGGGGGCTGCGGAGAAGTCATTGACCGGATTGATCCTGTTTTGCACCACTTGAGCGCTGTCCCTGATCCTGCCCTTGGAGGCAAGCTTCTCGGTCGACCATTTTATCTGCGCCAGGCTCTTTGTGATCGCCTCTGAACTCATATCCTGCAGGTATACGTTGTAACCGGACTGCGCCGCCACCTGGGCTATGCCACCGCCCATAAAGCCTGCGCCGATGACCATGACGTTGTCCATAATAAAGCCCCCTGAGCGTGTTTTGTCTTCAGACATGAAGCCTGCTTATTGTGCACAAATTTATCAAATTTAGCAATATACTGTACTGGCCCATCG
The DNA here is from genome assembly GCA_041653995.1 of Dehalococcoidia bacterium. NCBI lineage: Bacteria > Bacillati > Chloroflexota > Dehalococcoidia > Dehalococcoidia bacterium. The sequence goes on along the minus strand of JBAZEK010000004.1, from coordinate 165,673 downwards.
CATCGTTATATAATATTTAGCGTCGCCTCAAAGGGCGTCCTCCCACCGGGCGGTCGACAAATAATTTAATTACGGAGGTATCCCCAATGTCCTTAGTCGAATGGAGCGTTGACGAAAACGTCGCGTTGCTCACCATGAAGAGCGGTGAGAACAGGTTTAACATGGGCTTCTGCAACGAATTGCTCAAAGCGCTGGACGATATCGAGAATAATACCGCCGTCACCGCGCTTGTCGTGAAATCCGCCGACGAAAAGATCTGGTGCAACGGTATGGACCTCGACTGGCTGGTGCCCGCTATCGGACGCAAGGATCCCGACGTGGAGAAGTTTTTTGAGACGCAGGACAGGGTTTACAGGCGATTTACCTTCTATCCCATGAATACGGTGGCGGCGCTGACCGGCCACGCATTCGCCGGGGGCGCCATACTGGCCTGCTCCTTCGATTTTCTTTACATGCGCGCCGACCGCGGCTTCCTGTGTTTCCCCGAAGTCGATCTCAATATCCCCTTCCTGCCGTATATGGATGCTTTGATCAAGAGGACTTTGCCCTCAACCAAAGTGCGCGAAGCCCAGCTGACCGGGAAGCGTTACACCGCTGTAGAGCTGGAGAAGATCAACGTTGTGCGCAAAGCCTGCTCCTCGGCCGATGAGACCGTAAAAGAGGCGGTGGCCTTCGCTAAAAGCCTGAATAAGGGCAGAGGTATCGTGGGCGAGATGAAAAAAGTCATGAACGCACGCATCGGAAATCTCATGGACAATGTGGTTAGACCTAAACTGGATACGGGCGGCGTTCCCATTAAATAGCGGTTGACTCTGTGTGATATAAATTAAGCATATGCGGAATACAGCGGCCCGGCTCTTGATACTGCCGGTTGTTTTCATATCAGCGATGTTGTGCGGCTGCGGCAGCCCCGCAATCGTGGGTTCACTGGTGAAGGTGCAAGCCGACAATGCGGTCGTCAACGGCATAGTCATTAATCAGGACGGCTATATAGCTACCGGCAGCGGCGCGCTGGGCAACTCCACTGCTCTATCGGTTGAGCTCAAGCCCGGGCAGAGCTACGAGGGCCGTTTGGTCTGCAGGGACAGCGAGAGGGACCTGGCCCTGCTCAAAATAGAGGCGCCTGAGATCAAGGCGGCTTTACTGGGAGATTCTGACCTTGTGCGCCAATGGGATGAGGTGACGGTGTGGGGATTTAAACCCGGCGATACCGCTCCGATAGAGTCAAAGGGCAGCGTGACTTCGTTGCCCAAAGACGAGCAGATTACCTATTTACAGACCAACGCAGCCCTGGACCCATCGCTGGCGGGAAGCGCCGTATTGAACAAGGCGGGCGAGATGGTTGGCATGGTTTCATGGAATTCTGACCGGCCGGGTCGCGAAGGGTTCGCGCTGACATCCAACGAGATACAAAGAATGCTGGATCAGGCCGGGGAAGCTGAATCCGACCCGCTTGCCGTCGCTCCGGTCGATTCTCCTTCGGTCTTCAGCGACCGCGCGGTGATTTCCTGGCGGACCAACCGGCCGGCAACCGGCCAGGTTGAGTTCGGATTAAAAGGCTCTTATGGTAACAAGACAGCGCTGGACGAGACCATGCTGAATACACATGCAGCCGTGCTGCAGGGATTGGTGCCTAAAACGACCTATTATTTCCGGGTGCTTTCCGTCGACTGTTGCGGCAATACTGTGGCTTCAAAGGGATATACGCTCACGACCACGGCGGCCGGCGCCCAGGCGGGCGAGTTCAAGATCTCGAATGTTGACGTATACGATATCACCAGCACGGCCGCTTCGGTGAGATGGATTACCAGCAAACCGGCTACGGGCGCGGTTAACTACACTGCGGATAAAGAGACCGAATCCGACAGCGAAATGGATAACAGCTTTGTGTACGAACATAAATTCAGGTTGAACGGCCTCTATCCTCAGACTCGCTACAACGTGACCATAAAGTCCGAAACTGATTTCGATGAGTCTGCGCAACAGACGCTGAATCCTTTCACAACACAGCCGACCTCCCCCGTTTGCTGCAAGTTGAATTGCAGGATATTGGATTTCTCCTTTAAAACCCTTCAGGGAGATGACTTCACCAACAGTGATATAGCGGGCAAGAAGGTGTTTATTATCTTCACCAAGACCACCTGCCCGACCTGCATGCAGCAGGCGCTTTTTCTTAACGACGTCTATCGCGACTGGCCGAAGGACAGCGACCTGTTGATGTTTATGGTGGCAAGCGGCGAAAAGCAGAAGGATGTCGAGGAATGGATAAAGAAATACGGGCTGGTCATGCCCGTTTATATGGATCAGACGGCGAAGCTGGTCAGCGGATGCCAGTTCAGGACCATACCCTCAGCTCTCTTTCTGGATACGGGATCGGTCATAAGGGATTATAAGAGCGGCGGATTCGGTAATAGAAAGGATATGGAAGCTGCACTGAAGTATTTCTATGAACAAGAGCGATAGACTTTCATAAAAGGGAATGAGAGAGGCCGGCGTCCCCTGCGGGACGCCGGCCTTTGATTTAATGGTTAAGACCTGAACACGAAACTGAGAGCGCCTGCAAGATCGATAGTGTCACCATCTTTAATCGCCTGCCTGCCTGTGCCTTTGATGGAGGACCCGTTCAGCCTGGTGCCATTGGTGCTGCCATGGTCCTCGATGTAATACTGGCCGTTTTCATAGGAGACTGTGACATGTTGCCTGGATATAAGGTCTGCCTTATCCGGGGAAACCATATGCTGGAAGTCCCTGCGTCCCAGCGGCGCGCCGTCACCTGCCAGCGAAAGCTCGCTTCCGTTGGAGGCAACGAACTTGGCCGGCGGACCGACGGTTACCGGCGAGGTCTTGGGAGAGCCTGTTGCCGGCAGAGTGGCTACGGGTGAAGTGACAGCCGGCATCGTGCCTGAGCGCGCGCCGCTGTAATGAACGGCCTGCGCAGCGGGTTTCCTCAGCAGAAGGATGACTATGATTATGGCGGCTGCGGCCAGCAGCGCAACGAGCAGGATATAGGGCAGCCACCAGGACAGCGTCCCGTTACTGCTGCCGGTGGTGCTGACCGGGTTGGTGGCGGTGGAGGTGGCTTCGGTTGTGCCGCTATAGGTGCTGCTGGTGTAATAGGTGCTGCCGACATAGGGCGCCACCGTTACCGTGGTGCTGGCCACCACCGAGCCTGCGCTGTTCGACGCGGTAAGTGTATAAGTGGTCGTGTATGCGGGAGTTACAACGTAAACTCCCGTATTGGGCACCGAGCCGACCGAAGGCGATATGCTGACATTAGCCGTGTTGTTGACCGTCCACGACAACGTGGATGATTGCCCCGGCTGGATATAGCTGGGATTGGCCGTGAACGAGCTGATCACAGGCGCATAGACCGGAGAAGGTATGGACGGCACCACCACTACGGGATGGTAAGTGGAGATAAAAGGCCTGTAGTTATAGTAACAGGAATTGTAGGGGTAACACGGATATGGATAGGGCGGCCTGGGTGGCGGTGGCGGCGGAGGTGGAGGCGGAGGCCAAGGCGGAGGCGGCAATGGCGGAGGCGGAGGTGGCAATGGCGGAGGTGGCAATGGCGGAGGCGGAGGTGGCAATGGCGGAGGTGGCAATGGTGGAGGTGGTGGAGGAGGCAACGGTGGAGGTGGAGGAGGAGGCAACGGTGGTGGTGGTGGAGGTATAAAAGAGTCCGGTCCCGGCACCGATATCGCTGGATGGACCTGGACTGTAATTGGCGATGAAGGTGGCAGAGGGGGTGGCGGCAGCGCATCACCCGCAGGTAGTTCAGCCTGGGCGACCAGAATGGGCGGCTCAGGATCAGATGTGACCGTGGCCTCCTCCACAACAGTCGGGGTAGTTGTCTCTGTGGCTATGGACGTTTCCGACGATGCCGGTGCGTCGTCCGCAGAGGCAGGTGCCAGCGGCAGCATTAAGACAGAGCAGACAAGAAGCGCTGCCGCCAGTAACTGAACAATTTTTTTAGCAATCATTTTAACCTCCTCTTTGATTACTATGGTTGCTATATTTTAAAGGTGATAATCAATTTATCGGCCAGCTCAATGACATCGCCGTCCACGAGGGGTTGCTTGCCGCTTTCGCGGATCTCCTCGCCGTTGAGCCTGGTGCCGTTTGTGCTGCCCGGATCCTCGATGTAATATTTTCCATCCTCATACCATATGTTGATGTGCTGTCTTGAGATGAACGATGCCCGATCCGACGGCAGAAGTTGTTCAAAATCCTGGCGGCCGAGCGTTCTGGTATTGCCGGCAAGCAGCATCTCGCCGCCGTCGGGCATGATTAGCTTGGCGGGAGGAGCATCCGTGACGGAAGTCGACGCAGCCGAGGTGCCCGCTGTGGATGTAGCTGCGGCGGATGTAGCTGTACCTGCACTGGCGGCAGATGTGCGTGGCAGCTGCGATACCTTTGGTCTTTTCACCATCATAATCACTATTACGATCGCCGCTATAGCCAGCAGCGCCAGCAGGCCGTAAATGAGGTAGGGCGGTTGCTCGACGGTAACTGCGACGGCTGCCGTCTGCGTCGTGCCGTCGATATAGGTGGCGGTGAGGTTATACGTGGTCGTTTGATTGGGCGCTACTATCGTTGTGCCCGCGGCTTCGAAATTCCCCAGCCCGTCGATGTACACCTGTAAGGCGGCGGGGGCGTTCCATGAAAGCACGGTGGACTGCCCGGACTGTATGGTTGGTTGCTGCACGCTCAATGCAGGCGACACCCTCGGTATAACGTTGATAGTTGCGGAAGACGTCACCGTGCTTCCCGAGCTGCCTGTAGCCGACAGTGTGTAAGTGGTGGTCGCGCCGGGTGTTATGGTTGTCGATCCGGATGTCCCCACCGTGCCTATGCCGGGTGATATGGTAACGCTGCTGGCGTTGCTCGTGGTCCAGGTCAGTGTGACCGTTTGTCCGACGTCTATCGACGATGCATTTGCGCTGAAGGAATTGATCACCGGCTGATAGATCGGCCTGGGTGACGGCCCGCTGTAAGGAGAAATGCTGCCGCGTGTGTAATTGAAGCTCAGAGTGCGCTCCGACCATGAGAAGCCGGAGTTGTACCACATCTTCCAGACATAGAGCCCGTCGGGATCCCAGGACTCGGCACTGAACGGCCCGATGCGCCATACGCCCGCATAAGGCCTGTACCACCTGTAACACAGCCAGTGTCCGTAGGGTGTGGTCCCCGACGGATAGTATTCCCACAGGTAGAAGTAACCCGGGCCGTTAAACGAGACAAGCAGGTAGCACAGGTCGTTACGATAAAGATTGTAAAGTGTTTGGCCATAGCTGGTTACCAGGTAGGCGTTTACGATGGATCCGGCTGCTCCTGCCGGAGGCGAAGGCGGCACCGTCATCTGAAGGCTGGGCCAGGTCTGGTTGTAAGTGTCAACACCAACCGGCGGCTCGACCATTTCCCCACCGTCGTCAGGCGGTTGCCAGCTTTCATCGGGATTAATTGGCGGCGACGGCTGTGCCTGAGCCGGCGAAAATACTGCAGCCGCAGCTGATAAAACCATACACGCGATCAGCAGCGGTATAATTATTCCTTTCATATATATGAAGCGCCTCCCGGTTGGTGGATGTATCTTCATCAAGTATAAGTGCACATTCCACCCTCTGCTTGACCCCGGCCTGACAGGTTCCTGACAAACACCTGATAAAAAGACGGATCGTCGGATTGTACCGGTACCGGACATGGCCCTCATGAAGGAATAAAGAGGCTAATGGTTGGATCGGAACTTCAGGCTGGTCTTGCCGGCCATCTCGATAACGTCCCCGTCTTTCAATTCCACCGGGCCGGTGTCACTGATATCGATGCTGTTGACGACAGTGCCGTTGGCGCTGCCCATGTCCTCGATGGAAGCTTTCCCGTCCGTGAAGCTGATCTTGAAGTGCTGTTTCGATATCATCCCCAGCTCATCCAGTCCCAGCGACCTGGCGACCTGGGCCCGTCCGATAATCTCGCTTTCTTCGCCCAGACGGATATTCAATCCGTTGGGTAATTCCAGGAGGGCCATGGCTGCGCCGTGCAGTGGAGATTTTGGTGTAATACCCGGCTGCTCCAGTAATTCCACCAGCGGCTGCTGTGCAGTATGCTGGACGTTGCTCCGTTCGCGCATGCGGCGTCGCGCGTACAGTGCCAGGAGCACTATAATAACCAGGGCGGAAGGGGCAATCAGCAGGAAAAGGGGATTGGTCAGGAGCTTCAGCAGATTGTTGTCCGCCGGGGCAGGCTGTTCGGGTGTTGAGGGTGTGGCCGGCTGAGCCGGCTCTTGAAGACCCCTTATGTAGTTCCAGTAGACAAGGTGGCTTCTCTGCGCTTCGCTGCTGTCCGCCGCCCATTGGCCGTTTCCGTAAAAGAAAAGCCTGTAAATATGCTGGCCCTCCAGTTCGTCCTCTCCCGGCCGGAAGAGCCCGAGCCTCCATTGGCCCTGCTCTTTCAATTGCCATTTGTAGGTAATCCATCTACCCTGGTCATATGTGTCCGATGGGTAGTATTCATATATATACAGCCAGCCCGGCATATTGATATCGACATCGAGGTACCATTGCTCGTCGCCTGTGAAGCTGGCGCCGCCTTTGGCGGATGACCCGTGTATAGTCGCAACCAGATCAGGCGATTCGTCTGAAGGCAGTGCAGTAGCGCTGTGCAATATGAAATTAACGGGCGGCTTAATTTCAGGATGCTGGGTATCATCCATTGGATCCGGTATTGTGAAGTTGTCGGTCGGCGCGCCCATGGCATATGCGCATACGTGTGCGAGGGCTACTGCGCTGAGGGAAGCGAACAGGACGGCCAGCGCAAATATCAATGCCGTTATCGGCCGTCTCATTTAGATACCCCCACTTCTTTCATCGCGCATTCGTTTGCAGACAGAAGCGCTGACCGCATGGCTGTAGCGCTGGCAAATCTGCTGCCCGGCGAAAACATCACGGCCTGGGCTAGGCAGTGCGATGTCCTCGCCGAGATACCCGCCGAGATCATGTAGTCCGCTACCTTGCCGGCCTCGCCGTAGCTACGCGGCCAGTTGGTGCGGATCAGCTCGATACACAGGTCGTTGGGCTGTCTGAGAGTGAGCAGGTAGATGCAGGTCTGCGCCAGGCCGCACAGGTCGCAGCGCTGGTCGCTCTCGCCGCCTATGAATAATTCGGGTATGTCAAAACCCTTGTTGGCTATTTGGGTGAAGGGATCCGTCTTGACCGTGTCCTTCTTCATACTCTCCAGGCTTTTGGCCGTGCCGAAGTCGATCAGTTTGATGCCGCCGTTTCCGCTGAGCATGATGTTCTTGGGATTGACGTCCCTGTGCACAATACCCGCAGCGTGGATATAGGCCAGGGCGTCCAGCGCCTGTCCGGCCCAGGTCAGGAGCTTCTGCTCGCCGGCTGATGTCCTGGGAGAGGACGACATGATGGTTTCGCCCGTTACGAGCTCCAGTACCAGGTGGAATTCTCCTTTGTAATAGAAATCATCCAGGTAGGTGACTATGTTGGGATGCTGCAGCCTTTTGAGGAAAGCGGCTTCCTGGCGCAGCTTGTCCAGATACACATTATCCATGGTGGTGCCCCTGCGGGGCGTCTTGATGATGCATTTCCTGCCGCTGGTGCGGTCCCTGGCCAGCCAGATGTTGGCCATTCCTCCCTGTTTGAAGGCCGGCGCTTTAAGCTCGTAGCGGCTGTTGATGCGGTGCTTGCTTGCCGGTTGGGCCTGCTGTTGCTGCGATCTGCCCTGGCGCCGGGCTGAGGCGTTCGCCCTGTGCCGCTGGACCGCCTGGATAATGGCCACTGTGACCGGTATGCTGGTGAAGATCAGCGCAAAGACTATGACAAAGATGGTCGGATCGTCCATCAGGCTGTTTTCACCCCCGTCTTTGCCGATACCAGCGCCTGCCAGGAGGGGAGGCCGCCGGGCCGGGCGATGATAACCGATATGTTGTCGGGACCGCCGGACAGGTTAACCTGAGAGATCAGGTCCGCGCAGGCCTGCGCGGGACTCTGCGAGGCAAGCACCGTTTCTTTGATTCTGTCAGCAGGAAGCACCCCGCACAGGCCGTCAGAGCACAGCAGTATGTTATCGCCGGCGTAAAGCTTGATTTGTATCAGGTCCGGCAGGCTATTATCATTGTAACCCAGCACGCGTGTTATCTCGTTGCGGCGTGGATGTGTCAGGGCTTCCTCCGCCGATATATGCCCGGTATCCACCAGCTCCTGCACCACGGAATGGTCCGTTGTGACCTGAATAATCTCCCTGGTATTGATAATATAACAGCGGGAATCTCCTATGTGGGCAACGTACATGTCGGGGCCTGTGACAAGGGCTGCTGTGAGAGTGGTGCCCATGCCCTCCAGCGACCTTTCCGACGCAGCTTCGAGGACGGCCTCGTTAGCCTTGCTGAAGGCGGAGGCCATCACGGGCAATCCGGGCGCCGCCTGTTTGGCCAGCAATCCAGAGACGCATTCGGCCTGGAAAATCCTGATAGCCAGGTCGCTGGCTATCTCTCCGGCATCATGTCCACCCATACCGTCCGCGACCGCAAACAGGCCGGCCGATACGGTACCTGCATGTGTGCGCAGATCAAAGGTGCTGCAGAAAACACTGTCTTCGTTGAGTTTTCTCACCAGGCCGGTGTCCCAGCCGTAACCTGTCTCCAATCAAAGCTCCTTTATGTGCATATCAACTTAACCTGAAGATGAGGGTGGCTCCCGGCTGTCTGGCCAGCTCTATGCTGTCGCCGTCCCTGAGAGCCAGTCTGCCTTTATGATGTATATCGATATTATTTACCCGTGTGTGATTGGTGCTGCCGGTGCCGTCGCGCCCGTGGTCCTGAACAAAATAAGTGCCGTTCTCACGTGTTATCAGCATATGTTGCCGGGAGATGCTCATCAGCGCATCCTGTGGAAGTTTGCCCTCGAAGTTGCTGCGTTGAATAAACTGGGGATTGTCCGTAAGAATGATCTCCTCGCCTCCCTGCATGATCATCCTGGCCGCGGCCACCTGGTCTGCAGCTTCAGCAGCTTCCTCCAAGACGGTCTCGCTGCTTGTACATTCCTTTTCATGCGCCAGGTAATGCCCGCAACTGTAGCAGAAAAAGCTGCCGGCTCCATTCAGGCCCTGGCAGGCCGGGCAGATGACACTGATATCGATTATCTCTTCCATTACGATCACATCATTCTATGCGGCTGAAAAACCGACTGCTTGACAGCTTTCTGACGAATACCTAATATAAATCTGACATCTTTATTATCTATGATGGTTGCCCTTGATATATTATACTGCAAGAGTAAATACAGCCTGCATATAGCAGGAGGTCTGTTGTGGCTTTCATTATAGTCAAAAAGGGCGACGCTGAAGACATCGGCAAGATTTTTACCCTCAGACAGGCGGCCACGGTCGTCGGACGGCGTACTCCCCAGTATAAGCCGGATATCGAATTAAATGACGAGGCGGTATCCAGGCGGCATGTCGAGATACTGGAAAAAGAAGGCCGTTATCAGATAAGAGACCTGGGCAGCACGAACGGGACTGTGCTCAATGACGACAGGATACTGGCGGGCAGGTTGTATGATCTGAAACACAATTGCAAGATCGGGCTGGGTGTGGCAGCGGGGCCGGCGCACTCACTTTTGATCTTCAAAGAGACGGAGAGCACCAATTTACTGGGAGGAAAAGGGGTGGGAGCAAGCCACAAGGCTGTAGCGACGGATGTAAGCTGGCTCAAAGTGGATGAGGCCAGGAAAGAGGTGCATGTGGACGGCGAACCCGTGAAACTATCGCGCAAAGAGTACGAATTACTTAATTACCTTTATGAAAACGCCGGCGTGGTCTGCCTGCGCGACGAGATTATCAAAGCCGTATGGTTCGATAGTCTGGATCCGGCTGCCATTTCGGACGCAACGCTCGACCAGCTCGTGCACCGCCTGCGGGAGAAGATAGAGCCGGACACAGCCAACCCCTGCCGCATTATCAGTCGTAAGGCCTTCGGCTACATGCTGGTATAAACTAATATTTGAACGGCCGGTCCTTCCACCAGGGATAGAATGCAGGCATATCCTTGCTCGGCTTCATGGGGAAGGCGGGCTTCCTCTTCTCGAGAAACGACATGATGCCTTCTTTGGCATCGGGCACGCCGAAGATCCAGTTGAGCGCCTTAGACTCTACCTGGTGGGCTTCCATGGGATGGTCTGCGCCCAGCATCTTCCACATAAGCTGGCGGCAGAACGCCACTGAAATGGGGGATGAGTTGTTGGCGATGCCGGCGGCGATCTCACGTGCCCGTGGCAGCAGAGCCTCGGGCTCCAGCAGTTCGCTCACCAGGCCCTTCTCGAAGGCCTCCTTCGCGCTGAACACCCTGCCGCTGTAAACCCACTCGGTCGCAACGCCCATATTTACCAGCCGCGTTAAAAACCAGCTGGCGCAGCCATCGAAAACGATGCCGCGCCGGCAGAACACCAGTCCCATTTTGGCATTGGTCGAGGCGATACGGATATCCATGGGAAAGGTCATGGTTATACCGAAGCCCACTGCCGGCCCGTTGATGGCTGCTATAAGCGGTTTCTTCATGTCGTATATGCGCAGCACGACGATGCCGCCCTCATCCCGGTGCGGCTGATCGTCCTCCCTGCCCATGAAACGTTCCATGAAGTACGAGCCCTTGGCTTCCTCTCCCCCTCCCAGGGCGGCCCCTGCGCTGAACGCCCTGCCGGAGCCGGTGACTATCACCACACGCACGTCATCGTCGTTATCGGCTCTCTCGAACGCATCAAGCAGCTCCGTGCAGGTGGACGCTGTGATAGAGTTCATCTTGTCCGGATTGTTGAGCGTCAGCGTGAGAATACCCTCCGACACTTCGTATTTAAGCTCCTTGTACTCCATGGGTTCCTCCTTTATCAATAATTTGAATGGCCTTTTGTCTAAGGCCAGGCTCAGGACGAATAAAAACCTATACCTGTATGGAGATACCGTGGTTTCTCAGATCGGTAAGTATCTCAAAAGCCGCCCGGTGCCCGGTGTAAAGCAGTTCCGACACGCCCTTGTCTGGCCCCTGTTTATAGGTGATCCTGAGATCGCATGCGGCCAGCTTGCTGTTGAGACAATGCTTGCTCCCGCCCGGCGGATTGTAGTAATTAAGGCCTGCGAACAGCTCTTTAGGGGCATGCATGCGGCCTTTGATATCGATGTCGTCGTCGCATGAAGCGAAATGCCAGTCGAAATAGGTGAACCTTCCCTCCGCTCTGATCGTCTGCATTACGTTGTTGAGCTTGTATTCCCTGCCTTTGTGCCTGAGCGTGATGAGCGTCATGCGGGGTGTCCAGAGAGGCCCTATTTTAACCCTGGCTGTAGCCACCTCGAGGAAGCTGTCATGGTTGTTATCGAACCCGGCGACCTGCCCCCAGGCGTAAAGGTCGGTATGCTTTGATCCCCAATTGTGGTTCTGGCTGCCTATCCAGTTCTCGATTTTAATCCGGTTGCCGTCGACTTCCAGAGTGCCGTTGAATCTGGCCATGGGAAGCGGAACGCAGAGCTTGGCTTTGGGGAAGTTGCCCGAATACATTTTCATGGGCAGGGGGAAGATGGGCCGGCTGTCCCCGCTATATTTTAGGTCCCAGGTGATAGTATTATTGTGGGATGCGGCGCTGCCCTTGAGCCAGTCCTTCTGCAGAAAAGCGTCTCCGATCGTAACATCGAGGTCTGAACGGCTGAACGAACACTGGCCGATATGCAGTTCCTTTTTTACAGCCGTGCTGGTCGAAGTTTCGCCGTTGAAATAGACAGCCCAGAGCTCGCCGATGGCCTTGTCGGGACGGCCGTGGGGATTGAAGACGGTGTACCTTATCCAGAAAGCCAGGGGGCGTTCAGGATGATTGGCGCGCAGGAAATAGCTCTCGTAGTGGCCTGTCCGCTGTCCCGGTTGGTAGATAGCGCAGTTGGCTGCGTCCAACCATTCTTTCTCTGCTATCTTCATCATTAACCTCCCGTAGCCCGATAATCATAACGTAAAACCGGCTAAAACTAAATGCCGCCCTCGATACAGTATTCCCGCAGTGTGTTCAGGGCTGCGAAAAACTCCTTCATCATGGTACCCACGGGGTACATGCCGCGCCTGGTGACCGAGATCATGCCGTTTTTCTCCTGGATAACACCGGCAATTTTAAAGAAAAGCAGCTCCGCCCACAGCCTGGAGTGGATATCCGAATTGAAGCGACGTTTGAACTGCTGCGTGTTCAGTCTCATGCCGAAGAACCTGGTCAGCATGTAGTAACGGTACTGTTCTGTTGCGGAGAGATGGCGCGTGCGTACTATGGGCAGCCGGTCTTCCGCGATCAGCCTGTGATAGCCCTCCAGCGAGAATGAGTTGACCAGGAAATCGCCTCCCAGGAAGCTGACGGACCCGGCGCCGACGCCGATATAGTCGTCGTAATCGATGATGTATTCGTCGATCATCAGGTCGCCGCGCGAGAAACACCAGGCCGTCGAAGCTTTATATCCGCCGTCCAGCAGCTCCTGCAGGATCAGCTCGTAGAACTGCTTTTCATGCGAGGTATCAACTTTGCGGAACTTCCTGGTCAGCGCGTCCAGTTTATGGGGGGAGGGCATCAGCGGGTAGAAAGTGGCCTGGTCCGTACCGAGCTCCTTGAATATCCTGATGTCGGAGAGGAACTGCTCAGGGGTTTGCGTGGGGAAGTTGAACATCAGGTCCACGTTGACCGTATCGAATTTACCCTGGGCCAGCTTCAGCTTCCGGATCGAGTCCTCGCCCTTGAAGAGTGTCCTGCCCATGGCCCTGAGAAGCGCGTCGTCGAAGCTCTGAACGCCGACGGACAGGCGGTTGACCCCCAGCTGGTGAAGCTGGTCGATGGTCTCCGGAGTCAGCTCGCGCGGGGTGGTCTCAAGGGAGATGCGCCTGATCTCGAATTTCGATCTGAGGAAATCGACGAAGCTGGACAGTTCGTCCATGAGGACGGTGGGCGTGCCGCCCCCGAAATAGAAGTCGTTGAATTTGAAACCCAGCGTGGCGTACATGTCGACCTCCCGCCGCAGGTCTGCGAAGTAAGAGCGAGCCTGCTCCTCCTTGAACAGGTAACGGTTGAAGCAACAGAAGGGGCAGAGCGTTTTACAGAAGGGGATATGGATATAGAGGGAGACATCGCCGCCGCGCACACGTCCTTCACGGGCGATGTGGCCGGTATCGATATCACCTGTAAATCTGAGGAAGCTTTTTCCTGATTGGTGTACAACGGCGCCGACGAACCAGGGGATCATGGGGCAAATTATACCCTAATCCTTCTCCGCCCTGCCCTCTCCCGAAGGGAGTAGCGTCAGCGCAGTGCTTTTGGCCTCAGGTCGGGACAGGTGATCCAATCGGTTATCGGAAGCAACCGGCCCCGTTCGATTTTAAAGATCATGGTCTGATCCGGCGCAGGTTTGCTGTCCGAAAACGAGTAAACGGTCATGCCCAGAGGTTTAAAGTCTTTTAGTTTGAGAAACTCCTCCCGCAATGTAATGCCGTTGAGCTTCTCCCATCCCTGTTCTTTGACTACCTGGTTCATGCAGTGTCCTATAGTGTAAGTGATCGGCCACACGTTGAGATAGCCGATGGTTCGCTCGGAAGGTTGCCTGTTATTCTTATCGAATGCTGTGAGGGCTTTGACAACACCTTCCACCTCTGACATGGACCAGGAAGCTATGCTACGAGGCCCGATCAGTCCTTCCATAAGAGGCCCGCCCAGGATTATGGATGCCTCGTCGATGCCCCAGGGACCTGTGGCGCGATGAACCTTGCCCGGCTCCGTGCTGTAGAGCTCGTGTTCGAGCATGTTCAGTGACTCAGCGGCCGAGCTGATGATGATGGGCCCCTGTCCCAGCGTATTATCGTATACCCAGTTGGCGTCCGCCTCCCTGATTTTCTGCATTTGCGGCGTGACATCCTTCACATCCGTCTTGAAAACATCTTCATAGACAAGCTCAATCCCTCTGGCAGCAATGAACTCCCTGACTTCCTCATTGATAACGGCCTTGCCATAAGGGCTGTCCCAGGTGAGGATGGCAAGCTTTGCCTTTTGACCGGTACGGGGAGTCCAATCGTCGCTCAGCCACATTACGAAGGCGCCCAGGGAATCCGAGTAGGTAGGTATGGTGGCTAACTCGTAGCCTATCGGGTAAATCCCCGGTGTCCCACTGGTAAAGCACAGTATTCCATCATCAGTGAAGTTCCTTTGCAGCCTGACCGACTCCTCGGTGCCGGAAAGCACCATGACCGACGGGTACGGTTTGGACTGTTTAAAAATCTGGTAGGCGGTCAATGCCTCATCAAGCTTGCCGCCCGTATCAATATATTTGTACGTGATGGGAACGCCGTCCACCCCCTGCATCTCCTGGTTATACCAGGCTGCGAAATCAGCGAAGCCGCTCAGCTTGGAAGATGTCGCAGGAGCATAAAGCTGGCTCAGGTCGCCGAAATGATAGATTACGACCGTTTCCGGTTTGCCGGTCAGCGTACTGGACAGATTGCCGCAGGCCGATAAAGCTGCAGGCAGAATTATCAGTGCAAGGGATATCGCGATTACGGCCAGGATTTTTCGTGTACTCATAGTCAACCACCTCCACTTGAGATATGCTCACGATTCCTGACGTAATTGTAGCATATAGCAGTAAGTGTGTCATAACTGACTAAAATGAAGAGGGTTACCCTGCTACTTTTTCTCAAGCAATCCCATGGCGCGGTCCACCTCGCGGGCGCGGTGGTAATCGACGTTGAAATATTTGGAAGACCACAGGTAGCCGAAGCTGCTGAGGAAGCCGATGCCGGATATGACGAGGAATGACGTTTGTATGTTAACGGCGTCGGAAACGGCCCCCATCAATATGGGACCCCACATGCCGCCCAGGATGTAGCCGGTGAGCATATAGAGACCCATGGCCGTGGAGCGCTGATAGGCGGGCACGATCTCCTGCACCGCGTTGAGCTGGGCCGCGACAAAGGCAGTGGTAAAGAACACGCCGATAGCGAATAGCGGCAGAGAAGCCAGGTAAGTGCCGGCTGCCATGAAGATGCTGGCCAGCAGCATGACTACAACGATGACCAGCACCTTGTTGCGCGGGTTGTGCTGGGAGACCTTGTCCGTCACCCATCCGCCCAGCGGCATGGCGATGATGGCCGTTAAAGCCAGGCCGGCCGAGACTGAGCTGGCCAGCACCGTGTCCATACCCATGTAGCGATTCAGCAGCACCGGCACCCAGGGCACGTATCCCAGAACGTAGCACATCTCGAGCGCGATAGTGAGATAGAGGATGGGCAGTGTCTTGATCTTTACGAATTCCTTGAGCGTCGAACCCAGCGCGTTACTGCGGGGAACGTCCCCCGCTTTATTAAGCGCCGATTTGTCTATCTTATAGTCGGGTATGAACCAGGCCAGTAAGCCGAAGATGATGCCCGGAGCGGCCACGGCCATAAACGCCGCCTGCCAGCCGAAGCTCTTGGTGACGAATCCTCCGATCAGGAAGCCGACGGCCGAGCCAAAAGGTATGGCCACTACCCAGATACCGGTAACCAGCGCACGCCGGGCCTTCTTGACCATGGCGGCGATAAGGGCCATGCCGCCCGAGACGAAACTGGCCTCGCCGACTCCCACCACGGTACGTGTGGCCAGCAGCTGCCCGAAGTTTATACAGAAACCGGAAAACAGGCTGGCCACGCTCCAGATAACGGACATTAGCGAGATCATTTTGGACCGGCTCCAGCGGTCGATAAGGTAGGACAGCGGAAGCGCAAAGACCGCTACACCGATAAGCACCACGGACATCAGCCAGCCCACCTCGGTATCGCTCAGCCCCAGGTCGGCCTTTAAGGCCGGCGTCATGGGCCCGATCACCGACCGCAGCGCGTAGTCCATCATATAGAGGACGAAAAGGACTACTATGGTGTACCATACCTGCCACGGCTTAACTTTGATCAGGACATCGCTATTTTCCGTTTGCCCTTTTTTCATCACAACCTCCGGTAATTATTATGGCTCTATCATACAGCAATCAGCCGCCTTATTTTTTTACAACAGTGGCAGAGCAGTTTCCCTGTTTTCCGGCATTAACCGTGAAGCCGACTTTTGCGCCCTCGACCTGCCTAGGTCCGGAAGCGCCCCTCATCTGCCATGTAAGCTCGCATACCTGTGCCATGGCCTGGGCCGGGATAGCTTCTCCAAAAGAGGCACAGCCGCCGCTGGTGTTAACCGGCATCCTGCCGCCAATACCCGTAACGCCTTCCCGCAACAGCTTCTCAGCGTCTCCCCGCTTGCAGAGCCCGATCTCCTCGTACCAGCCCAGCTCGAAGGCGGAGCTGAGATCGTATACTTCCGCCAGGTCCAGATCTTCCGGGCCGATGCCCGCTTCTTCGTAGGCGTTGTAGGCTGCACGCACTCCCATGCCGTTGTTAAAATCGAGGTCACCCGAGTCGCTGGCTATATCCAATCCATAGCCTCCGCTCCTGGGGTCGGGGTATTTAGGAGTAGCTATTCCCACGCTGGCCAATCTGACAGGCTTACGGGTGTGTTTTTTAGCCGCCTTCATGCTGCTCAGGACGATTGCGGCCGCGCCGTCGCTTGTCGCGCACAGCTCATACAAGCGCAGGGGATAAGTTACCATGGGTGATTTGAGCACATCCTCGACGGTAAATGTTTTCTTGAAGCGCGCAAGGGGATTGAGCGATCCGAATTTGGCGTTTTTTACCTTAACCATGGCAAGGTCGTTTTCGGTCATCCCATAATGATGCATCCTGTATGTTGCCATGAAAGCAAACCCGGTGGGATTGGTCAGCCCCAGTACCCTGAAACGCTGTGAATCAAGGTCGTTAGGGTCGTCTTCCCGGCCGACGGTAGTGACACCGAAAAAACCGGAGGGCGAAATGCTGGCCGCAACAACCAGCACATAATCACAGAAGCCGGAGTTGATGTAGGCCTGCGCTGTCTTCAACGCGTATCCGCCCGTTGCGCAGGCATTGTATACATTGACCACCGGTATACCGTTGTTGCCTATTTTCTGCGATAATCTGCAGCCGGCTAACAGGCCGTCGACGCCGCTCCAGGGATCCGAGCCTGCCACGACAAACTGGATGTCCTTCCACTCCAGGCCGGCGTCTTTGAGGGCTTTTTGAGCTACCTCGAGGTTCAGCTCGGGAACGCTCTTATCTTTTATTTTTCCCCAGGGATGCATGGCCACTCCCAGAATAGCTACTTCATTCATTATTTCACCTCATAATTTAATGCTGATATTTGTTTGGCCCGCTATTTGCGAGCAGGCCTGAACTTCCATGCCATAACGTCGTTCCCCTGGCTGTCCTCGTACAGCTTCTCAATCACGACGTCCATATCCATGCCGACCTCCAGGTTTTTTTCATCGAAGCCGGAGGAAATCTGGCCGGTGATGCTGATGCCTTCAGGCAGGCTGACCATTCCGACGCCGAAGGGAACAAAAGGATCGGGGGCGTGGTATGGCGGCGGCGGCGAAAAATAGTTGACGGAATAGGCCTCTAATTTGCCTTTGTTGCCGAGCATTACCAATTCCATGGCCCCGTCTTTTTTACAGTTCGGGTTACGGCATACCTGTGCCGGCGGGAAGAAATAGCCGTTGCACAAAGAGCATTTGCTGGCTATGATATGCGGCTCCCGGGGCGGCATTGTGAACCAACCCTGGATGGCGGGAACCTGCTGTTTTTGCGCGTTTTGATCGCTCATGGATGACCTCCTTAATTCATATCCAATCTTTTTTTCTTACCTAAGCTTCGTGGTATCGAAGGAAGTTTTTGCCCCATCGGGCATGTAGTCGTAGAACCCTTTGCCTGCCTTCTTGCCGAGGCGTCCGGCCTGTACCATCTTGTCGATCAGTGTAGAAGTCGGAGCGTAGGATTCTACTCCCATAGACTTAAATGCCTGGCCGACACGCTGGTAGACATCCAGCCCGGCGTAGTCCGCCATCTCGAACGGCCCCAGGGTCCAGCCATAGCCGTATTTCATACCCGTATCGACATCCTGAACCGTGGCAATGCCCTCTTCCACCAGGTTGAGGGCCTCGCGGAAGGCCGTGCCGGTGATACGGTTCATAATGAAACCGGGTATGTCTTTCATGACTTTCACCGGATATTTATTAAGCGAAAGTATGAAATCCACGCTTTTCTGAAAAACCGCTGCGGATGTTTTTTCACCTTTGATCACTTCAACCAGCAGCATCAGAGGCACCGGACCAAAGAAGTGCAGCCCCACCATCCTCTCCGGATGCAGCGCATCCGAGGCCAGGCGGGTAATACGTATGCTGGACGTATTGCTGGCCAGTATAGTCTCCGCCGGACAGATAGTATCCAGTTCCTTGAAAAGTGCTTTCTTGAGCTTTTCGTCTTCATAAACCGCTTCGATGACCCACCGGCACTTTGAGGCGATGGCAAGATCTTTTACTGCGCTGATCCTTTCCTGCACGGCTTTAGCCGGATCCTTGAGCAGGCCCTTGCTCTCGAGTTTGCCGGTCGACCAGCGGATATTGGCCAGGGCTTTATCCAAAGCCTCCGCATTGGAATCG
Source organism: Dehalococcoidia bacterium (assembly GCA_041653995.1). NCBI lineage: Bacteria > Bacillati > Chloroflexota > Dehalococcoidia > Dehalococcoidia bacterium. Next base: position 147,109 of record JBAZEK010000004.1, on the reverse strand, counting down.
TGCAGATAGACGCGGTAGCCGTTCTGGGCGGCAACCTGTGCGATGCCGGTGCCCATAAAGCCGGCGCCGATGACGAGAATGTTTTCCATGCAAATTCTCCTTCTGACTTTTATATTCGGCCTGAACGGAAATTGGCCGTCCGGACTAACGGATATACCAGTCCTGAACTGCAACTGGCGATAAATATCATTTCTCGGCCAGCAATTGCTCATGCTTGACCCTGTCCATATCGGCGATATAGGGTCTGGAAGCCATGAAATAGCACAGGCCGCCCAGAACACCGCCCAGGGTAGCAATTATCAGCGCGGTGCCGAGCGCCTGCGCATCCTGCCCCAGCGCGTTGGAGATAGCGCCGACCAGGTAAGGGCTCCAGCCGCCGCCGAATACGTACATGAAAAAGATCATGGCGCCCCATACAAGCCCTTTCTGTGCTACGGGTGCGACATCCTGCGCCATGGCCATGATGCAGGGGATCGCCATCACATTTAAAATGCCGTAGGTGATGATCAGGACCATGCCCAGCGGCCCTTTTAACTGTAAGAACAGGGCTGCCGCAAGGAAAAAGGCGCTGAGTATAATGGTGATCGCCGGCACATAGAGCCTGCCCCTGGGATTTTTCCTGAACCATAAATCCGCCAGGAATCCGCCCAGCGGCGAGCCGATGATGGCGGCCAGCACGATGGGAACAAGTATGCTGTTGGCGGCCTGCACATCCACTCCCCAGGCACGTCCGATAAAAGCCGGCGACCAGAAGAGAAATGACATCGACATAACGTTGGCCAGGCCGTAGCCTACGAAGGTCCAGACCAGGGTGGGGATTTTGAAAAGGCCGGCTATTGAGTGGACGAAATCCACTTTCACGCCGGGCGCCTGGTCTGCATCCACGGTCTTGTAATCCTTCATAAAGAATGCCATCAGGCCCAGGGCGATGCCCGGTATGGCGAAGATGAAGAAGGGCGCCTGCCATCCGTACTGCTTGGCTATGATGCCTCCTGCCAGTGAACCCAGCGCTATTCCCAGCGGCACCGCCGCACCAAATACGCCCATGGCTATGCCGCGCGCCTTTTTCGAGTATGCTGCGCCGATCATGGCCGAGCCGCCCGGCACAAATCCGGCTTCACCCACTCCGACAAGGCTGCGGGGGATGAGGAAGCTCCAGAAATTCCAGGCAAATCCGTTGGCGGCCGTGAACATACTCCAGAGCAGCGCCATTATGCCGACGGCCTTGCGCCTGCTCCAGCGGTCTATCAGATAAGAAATGGGAAAAGAGAAGACGGCGATGCTCAGCAGAAATACCGTCCCCAGGATGCCCATGTCGCCGTCGTTAAGCCCCAGGGCGGCTTTCATGGGCTCTACAACGGCGGCCACGACCTGCCGGTCCATAAAATTAACCATCAGGAGGAGAGTGCAGGTGATCAGTATATAAAGCTTCCCTCCCGCTCCGGCCTTATATTCTTTTGGTGCTCCTGTATCTATCGACACTAACCTCCTCCTTATTTAATGGACTATTATCGTATCGTTCTGCCGATTGCTATTCTTTTTACCAGTCCAGGCCTTTGGATCTGCGGACTTTCCTGTAATGGTCCATGGTCTGCTCGAAGGCCTCGGCCCTGGCCAGCGTATCCTGGGGATTGAAAACACGCTTGTCGATGATATCGCCCTCGACCCACAGGGTAGGCACGTCCAGCTTTTTAAGCAGGAAATCCTGTATCGGTCGGAGATTGGAACTTGCTGCGCGACAGGAGATGAGCGGGTGCAGAAAAAAGCCGTCGGCGCGATATCCCCCGGCGTAATTCAGATAGCATGCTACGATGGGATTATTGATGCTGTTCTTCCTGGCATGCGTGTGTATATTGAATACGAAGTTACGGGAGAGGCGTGCCAGCTTCTCTACGGGATCGCTGATCCTGCTCAGGTCCGGCGGTTTGGGGGCATGATAGCCGTAGCCTTCGAAGACGAAATTCCAGCCCTTCTCGGCCAGGCTGTCGAAGAACTTGAGGCTGTGCCATGGGGGCAGCTCGGCGAAGATCAGCCGGTACCTTTCGGGATAGTTGATGGCTGCTTCTTTATTCTTAATCCTCTCCTGTACCTCGGCCAGCATGTCCCGGTACAGCTTGAGCGCAACCTTCATGTCGCCGGCGAAGAAAAGCGACGGAGGCATGCTGCTCCAGAAGTCCGTGCTGTGCATGGGCCCGGGAATGGCCTTGCGGGCCTCGCTGATCTGCCAGACGGTTTCGTGGATCTGAATTGCTAGCTCCATCAGCTCTTCGAACCTGTTCCAGTCCATCTTTTTCTTGAAAAGCTTCTCCAGGAAAGAGATGTAATCGTTGAGCTCTTTAACCAGGAACTTCACCTGGTACCCTTCGAGGTCCTCCTCCGAGCCCTCGGCAGTGCCCATCACCGGCATCTCAAGGCACCATTGCGGGGTATCGAAATACCTGGCCAGCGCCTGAAACCATTTGAAACGCGCATCGCAGAAAATGCCCGAGCCGAGCAATAGCGATGGTCGGGCCATCCCGCCCAGCGGCGCATCGGGTGGTATCCTTCCCCCGTTTTCCTTCATCATGCGGTACGAATAGCCGATGGTACTCCTGCCGTATCCGCACATATGTGTGGGGAAGCCGTCGGAGTCTGAAGCATCCAGGAACTGCTCGGCTGTGCCGGAGGCTGCCAGCAGCGTGGCGTAATTCTCGGGATAGATGATGTTGAGGTCCATGGCCTTGAGGGGTATATCGCCTTCGAAGATGGTAAGCATGGACCATACTGTAGGTCGGCCCTCTTTGCTGGCCTGCAGCGTGTCGACATAGTCCTGCTGAACCAGGTTGCGCAGCGGGTACATGCTCTTCAGGCGGTTGATGGCCCTTTTCTTTTCGGTTTTTGCCGTAGTTTCCGTTTCACTCATAAAACACTCTCCCTGTGCAGAAGAGAACTCCCCAGGCGGGGGAAGCAACTATTCTCAGAACGCAGTGAATATAAATTGGATAAAATACGAAGTTTCGATACCGGTTGCTATATTATTCTGCTGTCTTTGCCCTTCCAGTATTTTTCCTTGACCAGGCGGCGTAATATCTTGCCGGTGGGAGTCATGGGCAGCTCTGTAACGAAGTCCACCGTGCGCGGACGTTTATAGCCGGCCAGCTTTCCCTTGGTGAATTCGACGATCTCTTCCTGCGTAGCGCTCATCCCGTCCTTCAGCAGGACCACCGCCTTGACCGACTCGCCCCAGAATTCGTCCGGCACGCCGACGATGGCCACCTCTCTGACTGATGGATGTGCATAAATAACGTTCTCAACTTCGGTGGGGTAGATGTTCTCGCCGCCCGAGATGATCATGTCGTTTTTGCGGTCAACCAGGTACAGGTAGTTCTCCTCGTCCACATATCCCATGTCACCCACGGCGCACCAGTCGCCGCGGAAGGCGGCCTTGGTGGCCTCGGGATTCTTAAGGTATCCTTTGAAGATATTTATGCCGCGGGTATATATCTCACCTATCTCTCCCGGTTTCATCTCATTGCCGTCGGGGTCCAGTATCTTGATCTGCTTGCCGAAGACGGCCTGCCCCACAGAATTCAGCTTTCTGAGCTGGTCCTCGGGGCGCAGAGCGGTTACCACGCCCGTCTCGGTGGCGCCGTAGCCCTCGTAGAGTTTGCCGTTTTTAAAAAAGGATAGTATCTCTTTCTTGGTTTTGGCCGATATCGGGGCGGAGGAGGAGAGCAGCGTGGTCATACTCGAGACGTCGTATTTATTGCGCACTTCTTCGGGCAGGGCCAGGATAATGTTGTACATGGTCGGCACCATGCTGGAGATATTGACCTTGTATTTATCGATTATCTGAAGTATCTCCTCGCCGTTGAATCCGCGCAGGTGATATATATGGATGGTCATGCCACTGAGAAAGGAAGCCATGACATTATTGATGGAGTTGGAGTGGAAGGTAGGCATCACGATCAGGTTGACCATATAAGAGGTCACGAACTCAAGGTTCATGACCACGGCGGTCTCCACGCCTGTTTTGTGCAGGGTGACTGCACCCTTGGGGAAACCGGTGGTGCCTGATGTGTAGCCGATACATAAAATGTCTTCGGGATCGATTTTTACATCGGGCTCTGCCGTGGAACCTTCTTTTACCAGGTCCTGATAAAGGCCTCCCGCATCGCGGAACTTCTTACTCCCCACCACCCAATATTTGTCCGCCGGGATCTGTTTAATGTCCTTGGCTGCTGTTTCCATTGTGGGAATGAACTCTTCTCCCATTATCATGGCGCAGGCGTCGGAGTTGTCGACGACATACTTGATCTCGGGCGCCTGGAAGCGCCAGTTGACCGGGACCATGATGATGCCTGATTTAGCGCAGGCCATGATCAACTCGACGAACTGATAGCAGTTCATGAGCAGTATCGCCAGCCTGTCGCCCTTCTTTAATCCGCCGGCCAGCAGGTTATTGGCAATGCGGTTTACACGGCGGTTGAGCTCCTCGTATGTGAAAGAGGCATCATCGCCGACAATGGCATTGCGCTTGGGATACCTGTTGACGCTGTTGAGCAAAAGTTCGCCTACAACCAGGTTCATGTTTGTAATCCTCCTGAATTAATTGAATTTAGTGATCGTAATCTGATCTGGATTTCGCGCCGCCGCCGTTACTGCCGCTTTTTGCCATCGGTCGATTCATCAAAATTTGAGATTATTTTTACGGCGTTCTCCGTCCACTCCAGCAAAGCTTCATACTGTGCAAGGGTCCGGTCCACAACCAGCGTCCAGTAAAGCTTATCCAGCGGGTCCGCCGAGCCCCACAGGTCGGATTCAATGGCAGGTTTGGCCATCGACTTATATTTCTCAACCACGTTTTTCAATTTTTTATTATATTTTTTAATATTGTTAACCATGTCTTTTTTAGGTGCGCGGCTTCCATACCATATCTTCACCAAAAGTGTTTCACGGGGAACAACAAATTCGGGAGGCTCTTTGAGCCATCTCGTCAGTTCAGCCCTGCCCTTGTCGGTGATGGAGAACACGTTTTTATACGGGAGTTTTGCCTGATCCACTCTCTCGCATTCGATCAGTCCATCCTCATTCAAAACGTTTAGTTTACGGTAAATCTGGCTGAGCGAAGGCCGCAGCGGCTCGAAAAACATTTTCGACAGGTCGTATCCTGTTTTAGGACCGTAACTGAGGAATCCCAGCAAGCCGTGTTTCAATGACATGTCAATAAACTCCTATGATAGGTACTCCGATAGACAGTACTCGCTTAAGTATATATAGACCTGGGTCAATATATGACGCCGAATAAGATAACATATGCTTGAAATGCATGTCAAACCCGATAGTAATTGGAAGCAGGCGGGATCAGGTTAATTTTGAATCAGGTGCGGATGATTCGGCCGTGCTAGGCAGCACGGTCCCTTGCGATCAATGCCGCGCCCAGTGCGGCGATGATGCGGGGGTTCTGAGGAACCAGCACCTTGAGCTTCAGCTTTTCCTCGATGCTCCGGACGAGGCCGATATCGAGCGCTCCGCCTCCGATGACAGCCACGTCCGGCCGGATGTTTACGCCGCGCGTCAGAGCGCTGACCTTATCGGCGATGGAGCGGTGGATGCCGGCCACGATGTCCTCCGGCTTGTCGCCCTGCGCGATTCGCGTGATAACCTCGGTCTCCAGGAACACGGTGCAGGATGTGGAGAAGCTGGACGGCTGCGTGGATTTTAAAGAGAGCGGACCCAGGTCCTCGATGTTCAGCTGCAGTATGCGCGCCACCAGCTGCAGCAGGCGGGCGCTGCCCGTGGCGCAGATCTCGGAGATATTGAAGTTGATCACCTGGCCTTTTTCATCGATATCGATGAGCTGGCTGCCCTGTCCGCCGATGTCCACTATTGTGCGGGCGGAAGGGAAGACAAGGTTGACGCCGCGGGCGTTGCAGACGATGACCCCGTGATAGCTGTCGGCCGCAGCATTGCGACCGCCGGTGCCCGTGGAGCTGCCGGCCTTGATGTCCTCCGGCTTGAGGCCGGCCCTGTTCAGTACCTCCTCTTTGAGCGCGGCTGCCGTGGTGGCATAATTGTTGCCCGAAGGTATCACGACTGACGCGATAATTACCCTGTTGTCATCTATGATGACGGCCTTGCCGCCGACGGATCCGATATCGATGCCAAGGTAATAGGCGCTCATTTAGCCTTCTCCCCGAAATCCACACGGGCCTCGGTAAGCTTCTTGTCGCGGTGCGCCTGGTATTCGCCGCGCTGCACCAGCTTGAAGGCCTCGTCGCGCGCCAGAATGGCCGCTCCCAGCGAGCCGGTGATAAGCGGCTCCTCGGGAATGAGCACGGGCACGCCCAGCACGGTCTCCATGGCTTTGACCATGCCGGCGTTCTTGGCCACACCGCCCGTGAAGACCACCGGCGCCTCCACCTTGAGCTGGCGGGCCAGCTTGACCACGCGTGTGGCTATGGCTATATAGACTCCCGCCAGTATATCGGGCAGGGGTTCCCCCGTTGATAGACGTGAGATGATCTCCTGCTGGGCGAAGATGGTGCACAGGCTGTTGATCTTGACCGGCGTATCGGTCTGGAGGGAGATATTGCCCATCTCGTTGAGGTCCAGCCCCAGGGTTTCGGCGGCCACCTCCAGGAACCTGCCTGTGCCGGCGGCGCATTTATCGTTGGTCAGAAAATCCACAAGGCGGCCATTTTTTATTTTAAGCACCTTGGCGTCCTGTCCCCCGATATCAATGGCCGTCTTCACATCGGGAAACAGCGCAGCCACCCCTTTAGCGTGGCAGGTCAGCTCGGTGATCTGCTTGTCGGCAAAGGGCACATTGACACGGCCGTAGCCGGTGGAGACTATATAGGCGATATCCGCGAGCGGCAATCCGCCCTTGCGCAGGGTATCTTCCATGACCTTGTTGGCGCGCAGTCGGTGCTGGGCGCCGGTGGGGCCGACAACATAAGCCAGCATCTTGCCTTCGGCATCCACAATTGTTGCCTTGGACATTGTGGAGCCGATATCGATGCCGGCGAAATAAAGGCGTGAGATCAGATCATCGATGCCGGGCACGGTGCTACCTTATCCCAGCGTCTCCAGGAATGCCTCAACCCTGGTCTTGATGGGCGCCAGTGACCTTTCGCTGTAATCGTGCTCGATATAGATGCTGGGAATGCCCAGCGTATCGAGATAATGCCGCAGGTTGGGCACTTCGTAGCCGTGAGTGTCGCAGTATTTGACGCTCTGCAGGATTGCGCCGTTGACTTTCCAGTCGGTGACGGCCTTCTTGATATAGTTGAACCTGCTGTCCAGATCCCTGTCGTAGTTGCGCTCAAGTTCGTGATGCGCGCTGTCCCGGTACGTGCGAGGACACTTGAGATCGACCAGGTAGCGCTGCGCCAGGGAGTGCAGATTATAAGGGGCTTTAACGTCCGCCCAGAATGCCCTGGTGCCGACGCAGGTGTCATCGACTACGACATCGGCATCTGCGCTCTCTATGAGCTCATAAAGCGACGTGTTGTCGAAAACGGGTCCCCATACCAGCAGGCGAGCCTTCTTTTTAGCAGGCTTTATACTGCGTTCCTTGACCTCTTTGATGACGTCTTCCAGGAGTTCATTGCCTTCATCCACGGGCAGGCTGAAAAGGGCCACCAGTACTTCTATATTCTCCACGGATGTCAGCAGGGGCGGGTCGGACTTGCGCAGATCGTAGAGATCCCTCACCAGCTTGCGCTGTTTATTATGAAGCTCACAGGCTTTCTTCAGCTTATCGTCGGTCAGCTTCTCGCCGGCCAATTCTTCCAGGTGACGTTTGAAGGAGTTGATCTGCCCTTCGAAGTAGTCGACAGCCGGGTCGTGGTCGGTATGCGGCACATCTATCAGGTGTGTGAAGGGCGCGTCCTTGACGTAATCGCGCCAGGAAATGATCAGGGTCATTCCGATATCGCAGGTATGCGCTCCCACGATGCCGTCCAGGAAGTCGAATTTGCCTTTGAGTCCCAGGTCGATGATGCTGCGCAGGAACGGGCAGACCACGGTGGTGGATACCTGGTCGGCGGCGGTGATCGGCTCGCTCATATCGCCGAAGACGCGGAACGGCACGAACCCCAGTGCGCTGATGATCTCGACAGGCGGGTAGAGGCAGATATAGCCGATGATCTTCTTGCCGGCCTTACGCAGCTCGCGCACGCGCAGTCCCCTGTCCGCATACACCTCATGTGCTCTTGAAAGACCCCTGGTTGTAGCTATTACCATTTCAATCTCCCGATTTTATTATTCCCGGATTACCAGTCCAGCCCCTTGGATTTCCTGACCGTCCTGTAATGGTCCATGGTCTGCTCGAAGGCCTCGGCCTTGGCCAGCACCTCCTGAGGATTGAAAACGCGCTTGTCGATGATGTCGCCCTCCACCCACAGGCTGGGTATATCCAGCTTGTCCTGCTCGAAGTGCTGTATCGTCCTGAGGCTGCAGCTGGCTGCGCGGCAGGAGATAAGCGGATGCATGAAGAAGCCGTCGGCCTTAAAGCCACGGGCGATCTTGAGGTAGGTCTCAACGACTGGATTGGAGATACCGTCCTTCTTGGCATCGGGGAAAACGTTGAACCAGAAATTGCGCGAGAAGCGCGCCAGCTTCTCGCAGGGATCGCTGACCTTGCTCAGGTCGAGCGGCCTGGTGTTGTGGTAGCCGAAGCTCTCGAAGACGAAATTCCAGCCCTTCTCGGCCAGATTGTCGAAGAACTTCAGGCTGTGCCAGGGCGGAAGCTCGGCGAAGATCAGGCGGTACCTTTCCGGGAAGTTGATGCCCGATTCCTTGTTCTTAACGCGCTCCCGCACCTCGGCCAGCATGTCCTGGTACAGCTTGAGAGATACATTCATATCGCCGGCAAAAAAGAGGGCGGGCGGCATGCTGCTCCAGAAGTCCGTGCTGTGCATGGGCCCGGGTATGGCCTTGCGGGCCTCGCCGATCTGCCAGGTGGTCTCGTGTATCCTGGTGGCCAGATCGATCAACTCCTCCAGTTTGGCCCAGTCCATCTTCTTCTTCAGCAGTTTTTCCAGGAATTCTATGAAGTCCTTGATCTCCCTGGTCAGGAATTTGACCTGATAATCTTCGATATCAGGCTCGGTACCTTCGAATGTAGCCATCATGGGCATCTCGAGGCACCATTCAGGAGCATCGAAATATCTGGCCAGCGCCTGGAACCACTTGAAGCGGGCGTCGCAGATAATGCCCGATCCGAGCAGCAGCGCCGGTTTGGCCATGCCGCCCAGCGGCGCATCGGGCGGTATCTTGCCGTTGTTTTCCTTCATCATGCGATAGGAGTATCCTATGGTGCTCCTTCCGTATCCGCACATGTGTGTGGGGAAGCCGTCGGAGTCCGACGCGTCCAGGAACGGCTCGGCCGCGCCCGAGGCCGCCAGCAGCGTGGCGTAGTTCTCGGGGTAAACGATGTTGAGCCCCATGGCCTTGAGCGGGAGGTCGCCCTCCCAGTAATTGAGCATGGACCACACTGTCGGCTTGCCCTCGTTGCTGGCCTGCAGAGTGTTGACATAGTCCTGCTGCACCAGGTTGCGCAGCGGATACATGCTCTTGAGACGGTTAATGGCTCTCTTCTTCTCGGTCTTGGCGGGAGTTGCGGTTTCGCTCATTTTGCACCCCTTTATGAATTAAATATAAGTAACATCTTTAATACCGGAATTAAATCTTAGAATATCGCCGGCCTTATTGCAAAGACGTAAATGAAACGTTTCATCACAGGTTCGATCCGTCACTTTATCTGGCCGTCGTTCAGCATCTTGACCAGCTCTTTTTTCAGTATCTTTCCCATCGGGTTGCGCGGCACCTGTTGCAGTATATAGACGTGACGCGGCACCTTGAAGCGCGCCAGCTTATCGCCCAAAAAGTCGGTGATATCCTTCTCTGTTAATGTCGCACCAGGCTTGGGCACCACGATGGCTACGGGTATCTCCCCCAGGCGGACGTCCCGCTGCGGCACCAGCGCCGCATCGGCCACGGAAGGGTGCTTGTACATTAATTCCTCCACCTCGCGCGGGAATACCTTCTCGCCTCCGACATTGATCAGCTCCTTCTTGCGGTCGACCATGAAGAAGTAGCCGTCCTTATCGTAATACCCCATATCTCCGGTATGCAGCCAACCCCCGCGCAACGTCTCGGCGGTTTCTTTGGGCTTTTTATAATAGCCTTTCATCACAATCGGGCCCTGGATGACCAACTCGCCCACTTCTCCTGCTGCCAGAAGCTTGCCCGATTCGTCCATGACGCCCACTTTCACGCCGGGATAGGCCAACCCGACGCTGCCCTGTTTATAGGCCAGGCCCGAGCGCTGCATGGTGGCCGAGGCCGAGCATTCGGTTAATCCCCAGGCCTCGAGTATCACGACGTTAAGTGCAGTAGAGGAGTCCTTCATGAGCTGCGCGGGCATGGCCGAGGCTCCTGAGATGCCGATTCGCAGCGACGAGAGGTCGTACTTGCCGCGGTCCGGGTGGTTGATCAGCATGAAATACATGGCAACAACCATGGGCAGGAAGGTGACCTTGTGTTTCTCAATCTGTTCGAAGATCTCGACGGGATTGAAGGGGTCCAGCAGCACGAACGATGAGCCGGTGACCAGCGAGCAGAGTATCACGGTGATACCGAAGCCGTGGAATGCCGGGACCACCATCAGCGCGCGGTCGTTGTCTCCCAGTTTGAGCAGGCTGACGATGATGTCGGCATGGAAAAACAGGTTGGCGTGCGTCAGCATGGTGCCCTTTGGTTCGCCGGTGGTGCCCGATGTGTAGAGGATCTCCACCACGTCTTTTTCCTTACACAGGGCTTTAAAAGGAGTTGACGGCGCCTCCGCCTCGAGCTTGGAGAACTCCAGCCCTTCGCGATAGGCGCCGTTTACGATCAGGTGTTTGAAGAGGGGAGGTTTATTTGTGATTTTGCTGAAATGCTCGGCAAAGGCCGGGTTCGCCACCAGGGCGACCGAGTCGCTGTCCCTCAGCAGGTATTCCAGCTCCCGCTCCTTGTAAAAAATATTGACCGGCACGGCCACCGCTCCCAGGTAGGCACAGGCGAAATAGGTCACGATAAACTCGGGACAGTTATTGAGCATGATGGCGACTTTGTCATCGGATTTGACGCCGAGCTTTTTGAGGGCATGCGCGAACTTCTGTACCCTGGTCAGAAGCTGGCTGTAGGTTACAGGCTGGTCCTTGTAAATCAGGGCAGGCTTGTCTCCAATCTTGGAGGCCCTGGCCTCCAGCATACCGGGCAGATGCATTTTAACCTCCTCTATGAGTTATCCGGACCTGATCAATATGGTGTTCTATGGAGGTACAGCCCCGCGAGGATCATAACAGGGCAGGCTGAGCCCGCATAAAATGGTAAAGCATCGCCTGTCGAAATGTAAAGAAGTATGTATTTATATTTAAATATTAATATTGTATCTCCCGTCGTCAGATACTTGACTATTGATATCCTTCTGTTAGAATAAGCGACTGTCAGTCAGTTATATCCAGCTTATTTCAGGGTGTTTTGCACAGCCTGGACTTGTCCTGGCATCGCAGTGTGAAGCTGCGATGAATATCAGCAGGAGGTGTTGGGATGAACCTGGCCAACCTTGTAGTTGAAGGGATCAGGAAATTCGGGGAATACCAGTGCTGTTATTTCGAGGGTAAATGGTATACCAACGTTGAATTGGACGAGATGTCCAGCCGCCTGGGCAACGCGCTCAAATCGATCGGCATCAGCAGAGGAGACCGCGTGGTCACCCAGCTGCCGAACTGCCCTGAGATCGGCTGTGCGTTCAATGCCGCCTATAAAATCGGCGCCATCGCCGTGCCCATGAATCCCATATTGCGGCCGGACCAGATATCCCATATTTACAGGGATTGCGGCGCCGGGGTGACCATAACGACGTCCGATTACCTGCCCTGGATCAGGGAGGCACAGAAAAGCGCGCCGGGCCTCAAGAACATAATCCTGATAGACAAGGACGATGAGCCGGGCACCCTCTCTCTGAGAAAGCTGCTGGAGAGCTCCGGCAGTGAATTGAAGGTTGAGGAGATGGATTCCGACGACCTGGCGGCGCTCATCTATACTTCCGGCACGACCGGGAATCCCAAGGGGGTGATGCATACCCACTTCTCGCTGTGGATCAACGCGGTTTGCTTCGCTGATTTTACAGCCATGTGCTCCCCCACTACACTGACCAATGTACACCGGGATCTTAACAAACTGACTTATCAGATCGAGGAGACGCAACAGGTAGTTACGGGACACGACCGGCAGGTATTATTTCTGGCAGTATTGCCGCTATCTCATTCGTACGGCCTGTCTTTTATGAATTTCGGCAACCTGGTCGGATCCAGATATGTGGTGATGAAGTGGTGGAATCCGGCGGCGGCGCTCAAATTCATCCAGGAGATGCGCATCGAGTACCTTGCTATGGTGCCGACCATGTACGTTCACATGCTGGACCAACCCGATTTCGATAAGTATGACCTCAGTTCCCTTAAATACTGCAACTCGGGGGCTGCGGCGCTCGATCCGGGCATCGCATCCAGGTGGAAGGATAAGACCGGCGTCCACATACACGAGGGCTGGGGACTGACGGAGTCCGGCGCTCTGACAGCGGGCAATCCCACCACGCGCCCTCCCAAGATCGGCTCCATCGGCGTCAACATGCTCAAGTGCAACACAATGAAAATATTCGACGACCAGGACTGCGAGTTGCCGCCTGAAGGAAGGGGGGAGCTGGTTATCAGGGGGCTCGCTGTAATGAAAGGTTACTGGAATATGCCGGAAGAGACGGCCGAGACGCTTAAAAACGGCTGGCTGCATACGGGTGACATCGGTTACATGGACGGAGACGGCTACTTTTATATCACTGACAGAAAGAAGGACATAATCATCCGCGGAGGAGAAAACGTTTCGCCCAGGGAAGTCGAAGAAGTTGTCGGCAGGCATCCCAAGGTGCTTGAAGCGGGCTGCGTGGGGATCAAGGACAGGGTATACGGGGAGGAGATAAAGGCGTTCGTCGTGATCAGAGAGGGTGAGCAGTGCAGCGAGGACGAAATCATCGAGCATTGCAAGAAACACCTGCCCTCGTTTAAAACGCCCGGCAAGGTGCAGTTTATAAACGCGCTGCCCAAGAATATCCTGGGCAAGTTATTGCGGGCTGATCTGCGCAAGATGGAATAGAAGGGAGAAGGCAAATGATAGGAGAGACGAGCGGCATAAAAACTGCGCTTGTAACTGTACTGGTGTCGATAGTCACGGCTACCGCCTTGTCCTGCCAGACCTGGCAGGGAGAACCCCGGACGATTACTGACACACCTGCTCTGGATACTATCAGCAGGCATTGCGCGGAGCAGGTGGGAGCCCCCAGGGTCGAGAGGGTATCGGAGCATGTCTGGGCGGCCCAGGGCTATGACCTCGCCAGCACGGTGCTTATTCATACGGATGAGGGAAATGTCATTGTTGATACCTCCATCAACCCGGCAGCCGCCGGCGCTGTGAAGCAGGCTCTTGCAGTGGCCGCGCCGTCCGGGCCTGTTAAGGCAATTATTTACACACACAGCCATGTCGATCACACTATGGGGACAACGGTCTGGGCGGAAGACGGTACACGCATATGGGCCACGGATTCATTCCTCTCTCACTGGTTTAAGCAGTTCGGCATGTTCGGCAGGTCGGAAGCGGTTAGAGGTATGAGGCAGATGGGGTACCACATTTCACGGGAGGAAGTACCCTGCTCGGCGGTCGGACCGGTTATGCTCACCTTCACCCTGAATGATATGTCGGAGCTGGGCCCCCTCATGCCGACCGATACTTTTTCAGGTGTGAAGGTTCTGGATATCGGCGGGCTGAAAATAGAGCTGCATTCCGCCCCCGGGGAGACGCATGACCAGTTGATCGTCTGGATTCCCGAAGATGAGACGCTGCTGGCAGCGGATAATTTCTACTGGGCCTTCCCCAACCTTTACACGATCCGCGGCGCCAGTCCGAGGCCGACAGACGGATGGATACAAAGCATCGATGACATGCGCCGTCTCGAGGCGGAACACCTTGTGCCCAGCCATACGTCCACACTGCACGGGAAAGATAAGATTGCGCAGGCGCTGACCAACTACAGGGATGCTATCCAGTACGTCCGTGACGATGTTATCCGCCGCGCCAACCGTGGTGAGGATATCGATACCATCGCTGAAAGCGTCAAGCTCCCCGACCATCTCGCAAGTCTACCGTACCTCTGGGAAGGATACGGCCAGGTGGACTGGTCCGCCCGGGCTATCTACACTAACAACCTTGGTTGGTTTGATGGCAGTGCCGGCAAGCTGTATCCCATGAACCATACGGAAGCGGTCAAACGTGAGATAGAGATGATGGGCGGAACCGACGTCGTTGTTGGCAAGGCGAGCCAGGCGCTCAAAGAAGGCGATGCCAGGTGGGCTGTTCACCTTTTAACCAAGCTAAATGACTGCGGGCTTGCCGCCGGACCTGTGCAGGGCCGGGTGAAGGAGATGCTGGCCGAGGCCTATCGGCAGCTTGCCGCTGATACTGTTAACACCAATGGCCGCGCCTATTTGCTGGAATCAGCCCTTGAGCTAACGCAGGGTCCACCATCTCAACTGGGCTCCAGTCTTCCGGTGGAAACCGTAGCATCGATGCCTGTCGACTTTGTTTTCGATAATATGGCTCCCAGGCTGGATACGGGAAAAGCCGCCGGTGTATATGAATCGGTGCTGTATATATTCCCCGATATCGGAAGGAAGTTTACCGTCACTGTCCGGAACGGCGTGGCTGAGGTGATCGAAGGGACGCCCCTGCCGGGCACGCCAGCACCTCTGGCTACCCTGACCGCCGACTCACTTACATATAAGCTGGTCGCGCTCAAGATGCTTGGCCTTCCAGCAGCCTTTGCGCAGGGCAAGATCAGGGTGGAAGGGGATTTGCCTGCATTGATCGTGTTTATGGGACGTTTTCAGACCTGATAGCGGCCCCGGAGGGAATAAGCAGGTGATAAATACACTGTACAGGAGACTGGTATGAAAAACACCGGCAATTATGATAAGAGTACTTCAGCAGTATGCGGCCTGTTCTGCCCTGCCTGCACGCTTTACATCGGGACTCAGGAAGATCCGCAGAGGCTGCAATTCCTGGCTGATAGATTCAAGCTCCCGCTGGAGGAGGTTCGCTGCGGCGGATGCCGTTCTGAATTGCGCTCCTTTTACTGCCGCCAGATGTGTTATATGTACAGGTGCGCGGACGAAAAGGGGATCGAGTTTTGCGGAAGTTGTGAATCATATCCCTGCCGGGAGTTAAAGGATTTCCAGTGCGCCATGCCGCACAGGATCGAACTCTGGAGTTCCCTGGACCGTATACGGGAAGCCGGCCCCGAGGTATGGTACGCGGAGATGCTGCAGCATTACGCCTGCCCGGCCTGCGGGACGATCAATTCAGCTTATGATTTTCAGTGCAGGAAGTGCGGTAATGAGCCCGGTTCCGCTTACGTTGCGGATCATAAGGACGAGATAATCAGGCAGCTCGGTGAGATGAAGTAGGGGCGGACCTTCAGGTCCGCCCTCCAACACAAATCATTGGCAATAGTTCTTTATCAACTGGATATAGAAATCGATCATCTCACCGTAGTTGTCGACCGAGATTCGCTCGTTAATACCGTGTATCATAGCCAGGTCCTCGCTGGTCAGTCTCTGAGGCAGAAAGCGCAGGATGTTGGGTGATAGGCCGATGTAGTGTGTCACATCGGAGGCCGAGTTTGCCAGCGCCGGGGCTATCACAGCCTCGGGGAAGATCTCATGAATCGTCTGACTGTAAATTTCAAAAGCCCTGCTATCAGTGCTCGATACCGGAGATGCCTCGTTGGCGCTCTGGCCATACTGCGCAACAGTAACACGTGGATCGTCGATCACCTTGATAACGCGATTCGTAACGCTTTCGATGGTGTCTCCAGGCAAGAGGCGGAAGTTGACTATGGCCGAAGAGCGCGTCGGCAGGACGTTTGCGCGGTCACTACCCTTTAACATAGTGGGAGCGGTAGTGGTCCTCAATGTCGCATCGGTGGCCGGCGACGCTGCAAGCTGGCTTTCGATGACCGGCCCCAGCAGCCACATATTGGCGAAGATGGTTTTATAAAGCGGTGACATTTCCGGTCCCAGGTAATCGAACATCCATGATGCCGGTCCCGCCAGGTTGCCCGGGAAGGGATTTTTCTCAAGCTTATCGACGGCTGCAGCGATGATACCGGCAGTTGTCTGCCTGGGTGGCATCGAGGCGTGTCCACCTTCTGACTCGGCCGCAAGTTCCAGGTTGAGGTAACCTTTCTCCGCCAGGCCTATAAGTGCGACAGGAACCTTAATGCCGGGAACGGCCCCGCTGATGACCACGAAACCCTCGTCTGTGATCAATTCGAAATCCTGGCCATTGTCCTTGAAGTATTGCGCGATCTTGCCCGCCCCCTGTTGGCCGGTTATCTCCTCGTCAAAACCCGAGGCCAGGTAGATGGAGCGCGTTGGTTGGAAGCCGTCCTTGATCAGGTATTCCATGGCTTCCAGCATGCCGAGCAGGGTGCATTTGTCATCCAGCGTGCCGCGACCCCAGATATAGCCGTCGGCGATAGTGCCGGAGAAGGGCGGGTACGTCCATCCTTCGTCAAGCGCCGGCACCACGTCCTGGTGTGCCAGCAGCAGGATGGGCTTCTTCTGGGGATCGCTGCCTTCCCACATATAGAGCAGGCCGTAATCGTTGATTATCTTCAGTTCCGTGGTCGAGTGCACCAGGGGATAGGTCTGCTTGAGGTATTCCTGCAGCTTGGCGAATGGTTCATAATCCACTTTGGAGATATCTTCGTTGAAGATGGTCTTGAACTTGATAGATTCCGACAGCCTCTGCGCGGCCTGGTTTTTATCGATATTGTAGGTTACCTTGTCGCCGGCCGGCAGCTGTTTTGAGCTGAATGTCATTGTCCTGAAGGCGATAATGCCCCCCAGAATAACGATGACGGCCAGGATACATAGAATGACGATGACCCAGGTCTTCATTTTACCAACCTCCTCGGACAAGAAATTTACAGCATTCTAACACGATGGCTGCGGTGCTACAAAAGTGCGACGAAGGTCAACAAAGAATCGCTTCGCTTCCTGCATTGAACATATTTATCATCGCAGCGCCGCTCATTCTACGGGCATGCGGGCGCTGCCGGTGGCCCTGATCATCCAGTTGACCTTGCTGCGGTCGCTGTACCAGAAGCTCGAGTTATAGTAAGTATCGATAGCTATCGGCACCATATTGGGCGGGCGCCCGCTGGCCAGGTCGGAATGCTCGTTGATGATGCTATCGTCCACACCAACATGTATGCCCTTGTGCATGCCTGTGCCGGTGAACAGGTAAACCTGGAAATCGTTTTCAAGGGGAAGCGGCGGTATGTCGAAATCCACCCAGGACGGCTCCTGGTAGGGGAAGGCGCCTTTGACGGGAAATTTAGCTATGGCATATACCTGGCTAAAGAATGGAGTATAAAATTTATCCAGGACGGAAAGCTCAAAAGTCTTGCCTTCCCAGGCCACGCCGTAGATGCCGCCGCAGATGCTGACCTTTTTCAGTACGAAAGGTTTAGCCGGAGGGGAGAAGCTGATGAGGAAGCCGTTGTTGTAGCCCGCCCACAGGGCATCCTGCGAGACACCGCTATCGTATTTGAGCTCTACATCCCTCTCCTCCACGGCAGTGACGGTGAGGGTTGCACTGGCGCTTTCCAGCCGGATTTCGTATTTTCCCGGCTTCTCCCTGGATATATCGAATGTTATTTTAGCGATTTTTTCCGGCTGGATTGTAACGGTTTTACTGGCCACATTGTCGCCGTTCATGGTGAGCTCGGCGGTGTAATTGCCCGCCAGCCCGCCAGTGTTGGTCACCTGGGCTACGACGGTAGCTTCTTCGTCAACCTGTACCTGTGCAGGCGTGACTCCCAGCGATACGACCTGGAACGAGGCGGGCTGCAACTGCGGCTGCTGGGAGCAGGCAAAGCCTATCACGGCAACCAGCGGCATCAGAGGCAGGAACGTAAAAGCTTTAATCCGGCGGTACATTTGCAGCAGGGCAAGTATAATGCACTCGCCCTGCTGCAGGCAACCAGGCGCTATTTCTTAGTCTTGAGTATCTCTCTCAGTTCGCGTTTAAGTATCTTGCCCACGGCGCTCAAAGGAAGCTCATCCATGAAGATGATCTGCTTGGGCACCTTGTAGGGAGCGACCCTCTCGCGCATGAAGCTGGTTATAGACTGCCTTGCCGTATCGTTGGGCTCCACCCCCTTTTTAAGCACGATGGCTGAGGCCACGATCTCGGTGAATTCCCTGCCGGGGTCAGGCACGCCCACCGATGCGCACATCTCCACGTCCGGGTGCTGGGCCAGGATATCGTCCAGTTCGCGTGTGAAGACCTTCATGCCGCTGACGCTGACCATGTCCTTGAGCCTGTCGACGATATAGAAGAAACCGTCCTCATCCATGGTTGCGACATCACCTGTATGCATGTATCCGTCGCGTATAGAGTTGGCCGTCTCTTCTGGTTTGTTGTGGTAGCCTTTCATGATCTGCGGGCCGCGGGCGCAGAACTCGCCCGGCTCTCCCAGCTTGGCCAGCTCGCCTGTTGCCGGATCGACCAGCTTGACCTCCGTGTCAGGGAGCGGCATGCCCACCGAGCCGACCTTCTTTTTACCCAGATACGGCTGGCAGGTTATTAAAGGGCTGGTCTCCGTCATGCCGTAGACCTCGATCAGCTTGTTATCTCCCACGATTTCATAGAACTGCTTGATCAGCTCGGCTGGGAAGGGCGCCGCCCCGCTGGCGTAGAACTTGACGAACGAAAGATCCATCTTCTGGAAATCCTCGTTCTTCATCATCTCCATGAAAAGGGTGGGGACATTGGCCACCACCGTAGGCCTGTATTTCTTGATCTGGTTGATGATGAACGCGACATCACGGGGATTGGGAATAAGCACCTGGGTCATGCCGATGGACATACCCACGAAAGCATAGAGCAGTCCGGCCTGGTGGAAGAGCGGGAAAGCGGATACTCCCACCTCCTCGCCGATCTTGGCCTCGGTCCAGGTTACCCATTGCGATATCTGGTGCGATACGTTGCGGTTGGTCAGCACCGCGCCTTTAGAAGGTCCAGTTGTGCCACCGGTGTATTGCATCAGGCAATCTGAGTCACGGTCCACCCAGGTATTGACCTCTTTGTCAGGGTATTTCTTGAATATGTCTATATGGTTAAATACATCGATGCCATCCTGTTTCTTAACCTCGCCGGGGGGCGCATTCCAATCGACAGGACCCATGAAGTCGAAAACACCGGCCACTACCAGTGTCTTCACCTTTGTCTTGGCCAATATGGCGTTGACCCGTGCCAGGTTAACATCGAAAGTCACCAGCGCTTTGGCGCCCGAGTCGTTAAGCTGGTGCTCCAGTTCATGTTCGGTCAGCAGAGGGCTGACGCCTGTTGTGATGCAGCCCACCTTTTGAGCGCCAACGAAACAGATGAGGTAAGCCGGGATATTGGGCATGTTCAATCCGACGACATCGCCCTGCTTTACGCCCCTGTCAAGCAGGAAACCCGCGAATTTGTTAGACATGACATCCAGCTCTTTAAAGCTGATGACCGTGTCGATGTAGATCATGGCCGCCCGGTCGGGCACTTCGCGGAAACTCCTGCGGGCCATGTCGATAAAGGATATCCAGGGATAGTAGAGATTCGCGGGGACATGGGCATCGTAGTGCTTGAGCCAGGGTTTGGCGGAATACGGATCAGACATAGGTACCTCCTGTTTTTTTATTTTCCAGGCGCAGCTTATGCTACGCTCCTACGGCCTTAGTAGGGGCGGGTTTTTAAACCCGCCCGTTATAATATTTCAGCCTCCGAAGATCCGTTTCGGATTCTCCACCATCATCTGTCCTATCTGCGCATCGGTCACGCCCGCCTGCTTGAGCTGCGGGATGATGTTCTTGAAAAGATGAGTGTAAGACCAGTCGGCAATCAGCGCCTGTATGAAATCGGGCATGATGGTTTGCCGTCCCATGATACGCGTTACACAATCCTGAGAGAGCATGATGCGATCGGCGAATCCCAGCCCCAGCAGGCCGAGTATCGTAGCCCTGCGCAGGTTGTCGGGGAAGATGAAACCGATGCCCCAGCGATCGAATCCAAGGTAGACGCCTTTATCTATCACCGACATCTGGTACTCGAAGCCGGCGTTGCCGCACATGTGGCCGATGACTATTCTCTTGGGATTAACCCCCTCGCCAATCAACAACGCTGCCTGCTCGGGTCCCATGGTTCCCTGCTGAGTATGAGTTAATATGGGCACCCCCGTCTCCTTTTGTGCCCTAGCCGCAGCCTTCAGAACCTTCTCCTCGTAGGGGGTAATGCAACCGTGGCTGGTCGCCACCTTGATAACACCCGCCCTTACACCGGTTTTGCCTATACCCACCGTCAACTCCTGCATGAAGGTTTCGTACAGCTCGGTGGTGATATCCATCACCTGACTGCGGAACTTAAGGTAAGCCGGCGTGCCCTCGGCCTCGAAGTACATACCTGTGGCGCAAATAATATTCAGGCCGGTCTTCTCTGCGACCATCCTGTCCAGGTCTATGTTTCTCCACAGGTCGCAGGGTGTGGCGTCCACCACGGTTTTGATACCGAATTTTCTCGCCTCTCCCACGGCCTCCGCACAGGCGGATGCCAGCTCTTTGAGGTCGACGGGAGGCGCTACGGCATCATGTTCCCAACCCGGATAAGCCAGCACCATGTGCTCGTGCATGAGAGTGGGCCCCATCTGGTCGGCGGGTAACGTACCGAGCACAGTATTGATCTTTACCATTCCTGCCTCCTAACAACTGCCTCAATCAGGTAAATTAATAGACCGTACCGCAATATAACATCGAGAATAGGCAAAGTCAATATGCGCCCACGATTAAAAACAGGGGGTTGACAGACGGATCAACCGAGAGTAATATATAAAACAAGCGCTTGATTTATATATTTCCTGGGTCAGATTGTAAATAAAGGGGGCTTGAAAGGCATTGGGTCGTAAAAGTCTGGCAACGGAGCGGCGGAGGCAGATACTGCGGGGTGCAGCGTCTCTTTTCATCAGGAAGGGTTATATCAATACGTCGGTGCGCGATATCGCCGGTGAGCTCGGTATGAACGTGGCGACGCTCTACCACTACGTTGGTTCCAAGAACGGTATACTCGGCCTCTTCCACGAATATACCATGAACGCCATTGATTTCTTCAGTAAGAAATACCGGGCGGTGCTTGAGAAAATGGAGCCTTCGCGAGCCTTGAAATATGCTGTGAGCGAATATTTAAAATGGGTGGAAGAATACCAGGATTTGACGGTTTTCTGGTATCAGGAAGCAAAAAACCTTAGCCCCGCCCAGTTCAAGGCGTTGAAGATGCAGGAAGAGTGCACAATTCAGATATTCCAGACCATACTTGAAAGGGGTATCAAATCAGGCAAGTTTAAGGTCAAAGATCCTGCGCTGGCCGCCAATAACATCGTCGTCCTCTGCGATATGTGGGCTTTCCGCAGGTGGCTGCTGAAGGAGCACTATACGCTGGATCAGTATATAAACGAGCAGATGGATTTGATTATGGCGCAGGTTTCCCGTTCGGGGCGCTGAGTGCGCGGAAGGTCGAATTAGTTCAAGGAGGCCGGTGACATGAAATTTGTAACGGGTGAGAAATACGTCCTGGGTAATATGCTGGAAGAAGCGGCCGGGAAGTATCCCCGGGCAACTTTTTTCTGGTTTGAAGGCAAGCAGTATACCTACGGCCAGGTGCTGGAACAATCCAGGCGGGTTGCGAGCGGCTTCGCCGCAATGGGCGTAAAAAAAGGCAGCCACATCGCAATACTGATGGAGAACTGCCCCGAATTCATTTTCACCTGGTTCGGGCTGTCCCTGCTGGGCGCTATCGAAGCACCCTTCAACCCTTTTCATAAAGGCAACATACTTGAATACCTTATCAATTACTCGGATGCTGAGATACTGGTCATCAGCAGCAGCTTCATCGATGAGATCAAGTCTGTAGAGGACCGTATCAAAAAGGTTAAGACCATCGTTATCGAGGGGCAGTTTGCAGGCAATCCTTTTAAAAAGATACAGGCCGTGCCGTTTGCCGGGCTAATGCAGGAAAAAGACCTGCCGCCGGATGTAGAAGTGCGATATAACGACATCATGGCGCTGATGTTTACCTCCGGCACGACCGGACCTTCCAAGGGCGTGCTGATCACGCATAACCAGGCCTTCTTCGTCGCCAGCCAGTATGTGACCGTGAACGGAGCCAAGAAAGGAGATATCGGTTACGGCTACATACCGCTTTTCCACGAAGCGCCGCAGTTCGGGCTGGTGCTGGGCGCCATGCTCTACGGAGGGAGCTTTCTGCTGACGCGCGGCTTCAGCCCGGCGGATTTCTGGCAGGACATCAGAAAATACAACTGCACCATATCCGGCATGTTCGAGGTCGTAATCAAGATCCTGCTGATGGCGCCCGAACAACCGGACGATGCGGACAATCCTATGAGGGCCTTCTCGACGGCGCACATCACCCGGGAGAGCCAGGAGGCGTTTGAGAAAAGGTTCAACGTGAGACTGGTCAATACATACGGGCTGACGGAGGGGGATTGTACTATAGCGGCTACATACGATGACATCAGGCCCGGCTCCTTCGGCAAGCCGCGCGGCTATTTCGACGTTCAGCTCTTCGACTCCATGGACCATAAAGTACCGCGGGGAAAGGTTGGGGAGATAGTACTGCGTCCGCGGCAACCGCACACCATATTCGAAGGCTATTACAAAATGCCTGAGAAAACACTGGAGGCCTTCCGCAACCTGTGGTGGCACACGGGTGACCTGGCTTACCAGGATGAGGACGGGTACTTTTTCTTTGTCGGCCGTGAAAAGGACATGATCAGGCGCGGCGACGAAAATATCTCGGCGCTCGAGGTGGAAAAGGTGGTGGAATCTCATCCGGACATTGCTGAATGCGCCGCTGTTGCCGCTCATTCGGAAGTGTGGGGTGAGGAGGTCAAGCTTGCCATAGTCTGTCACGAAGGTAAGCAAGTCGATCCGGCGGAACTGGTGGCCTACTGCGATGAGCGCATGGCTTATTTTATGGTGCCCCGTTATATCGAGTTTGTCGCAAGCATACCGCGTACGGGAGGCAGTGGCAGGCCTATCAAAGAGCAGTTGAAACAGGTAACGGATAAAACCTGGGATAGAGTTAAGGAGGGAGTAAAAATCAAGCGCGAAAAGGAAAAAAAGAAATAAGTCAACAAGGGCAAAATGGTTATGAAAAGTTAAAGGGAGGTTTGTTGTGGATTATCAGGATATCAGGCTGAAAAAGATGGTCTTTTTGAATCATTGCCTATTGAACGTGGATGCGCGAGGGCCGGGTGTGGCTTTCAGACGGGGCCCATCCAGTGAATTAATCCAGGCTTTTCTGAAAAAAGATATAAATATAGTACAGCTCCCTTGTTGCGAATGCCTCGGGTGGGGTGGGGCTGCCAGGAAAGAGTTCGATAAATTTTTACCCATAATCACGCATGCCGTCAGGTTCGGGTGGTTCCCTTTGTTCATTCCGATAGCGAAAGCCTCGCTTTCATCGTACGACAGCTTGTGTAAGAAAGAAGCTGTCAAGGTGGTCGACAGGATGGAGGATTACCTGCGTGAAGGTTTTACCATCTGCGGAGTGATCGGCATGAACGACAGCCCGACCTGCGGGGTTACCAAAAAAGTGAATATGGTTGAATACATGAAACAAATGGCAATTGCCATACGTGCGGGAAATGCTGTAGACCCCGTTAAAATGAACCTCGACCAATTAATGGACGGCAAATCGTTCTTTATGGGAAATCTAATAGAGGAGATGGGAAAAAGGCGTTTGGATATTAAAGTAATAGGATTTGAACCATGGGCTGAATCACTGGAGGCTGAATCCGAAAGGGTCGTCAAGCTTCTCAATTTATAGACATGAATTTGGTAGCAATGGCATAGCAGATTAAAAGCTGCGAACTGATTTTAATAAGACATAGGAGGTAAATCCGGCATGAAAAAGATAACGGTACTGGGCGGTGCGGGGACCATGGGATCCGAGGCGGTGAAACTGCTGCTCGAAAGGACAGACGCAGAGATCACTGTAGCCGACGCCAGCGTCAAGGGTCTGAAACGCGTGGAAGCCGAGCTGGGTAAAAAAGTTAAAACGGCCGGCGCCGACGTGAACGACAGGGAATCGCTGGTCAAACTGCTCAAGGGCGCCGATGTGGTTATCAGCACGGTCGGCCCTTTCTACAAGTATGCAGCAGCCGTGATCAAGGCGGCCATCGAGGCGCGGGTGAACATGGTCGACATAGACGACGACTTCGATGCCACCAAAGACTCTCTGGAGCTGGATGAAGCCGCCAGAAAAGCCGGCGTGACCGCCATTATCGGCATGGGCGCCAGCCCCGGTGTAACAAACCTGGTGGCCAAGCTGGGCGCCAGCCGTTTGGACAGGACAGACGATATCCGGCTTTACTGGGGCGAGAGTGCGATCGATCCGACCGGCTCAGCGGCCATGATGCACTGGTTCCATATCACAGCCGAGAAGGTGCCCGTTTTTATCAACGGCAAATGGGTCGAGCAACAGGGTTTCACGCAGCCCGAGGTCATCGAATTCATGCCTCCGGTGGGTAAACTGGAAGTGGTCCTGACCGGACATCCCGAGCCGGTCTCTTTGCCCAGGTATATCAAAGGCGTGAAAAACGTCAGCATCAAGGGCGCACTTTATCCTCCCAAGATGATGGAGCTGTACCGCTGGCTGATCGATACGGGTTTCGGCAGCAACGACACATTCATGGTAAACGAAAACGTATCGATGCCGTTCCGCGAACTGGCTGTCAGGATAATCAGGTCCATGCCGCGCTTCGCCCCCGATTACTTCAAGGATGTGCTGGACGACGCGCTGGGTAAATATGAAGCATGCGCCGGCACTTTTAAGATCGTGGTCAGCGGGAAGAAGGGCGACAGCCTGACCACCATTACCTATGACCTGATGGCGAATAACGTGGCGCACAGCACCGCGCTTCCGGCTGTAATCGCCGCACTATCCCTGCTGGATGGCAAGGTCAGTCAATCAGGTGTTATGGCTCCCGAGGGCGCCCTGGATGCCGCCATGTTCCTTGAGAACCTCAGCAAGGACGCCACTGTGAAGGAAACAGTCACCATCGCCAGAGATAAGATCAGCTTCCAATAGGCGAGGATGAAAATGAGCAGACAGGAATCGTTTGATATCGTAGTAAACAACGGCATAGTGCTGGACCCGTTGACAAGGTTCTACGGACGGGCCAATGTGGGCATCAGCAAAGGTGTTATTCAGATGATTGCCGACGGGGCGGAGCCGCTGGCCGGGAAAAAGGTAATCGATGCCGGAGGGCTGGTCGTGGCGCCCGGCTTTATTAACATACACGGGCACGATTGCGGCGCCGGTGTCGGAGCTGAGTTCCACGTCCGCGACGGCATCACAACCGAGATCACGGGAAACTGCGGAAAATCCGGCACTTTTTTTGAGATAGCCGGCGTCAAGGACAGGCCGCATTATCCCATCCGCGATTTCTTCATGACAATAGAAAAGGAAGGCCTGATCATCAACGTCGCTTCATTCATCGGCCACAACACCATACGCGAGGCGGCAGGGGCTAAAGACCCCAATACGGCGGCGACACCGGACCAGTTAAAGGAAATGCTCAATCTTGTAAGGCAGGAGATGGAATCAGGAGGCGCCGGTATATCCTTTGGTCCTTTTTACGCACCGGGAGCGACATTTGAGGAAATGGCGACCGTCGCCGGGTGCGCTGAAAAGCTGGGCGGCGGCGCTTCAATGCACGTCCGGCACGCCGGCCCGTCTCCCAAGGATATCGAGGCGGTGGAGGAGGCTATACGTATATCCCGCGAATCCTCCATACCGCTGACGATCTCGCACAGGGGAGGCAGCATAGTTACCCGCAGGAACACGGGTATCGCACTTGAGTTGATCGTCACCGCGCGGAATGAAGGCGTGAAAGTCACAACCGATCAGACGCCGTTCACCGCCGGCACGGCCATCATAGGCGGAGAGTTCTTTAACCAGCCGCTGGAGCCCCTGGCTGAGATGATGGGCGTGGAAGTCTGGGAGCTTGAATGCCCGACAACAGTGGTGATCGATGGCAAGACCATAATTAAGGCCAACGAGCGGTTTTCCAGCTTTGAACAGTTTTATACAGTCCGTGACCGGGTCAGGGACGGCACGATAGCCGAACCGACGCTGCTGTTCCACCTGCACAAACCGGAATTCATCTGGCTTTACTATTCCGCGCCGTTCACCATGGTGGAGAATGACGATGCTATCTACATGGATGTGAATTCAGGCAAATACGGCGGCCACCCGCGCGGGGCCGGCGCATTTGCCTATTTTCTGGGCCACTGGGTGCGCGAAATGGGAGTATGCGACCTGATAACAGGTGTCTCCAAATGTTCAACCAATGCAGCTGTGTGGCTGGGACTGAAAAAGAAAGGACGTGTGCAGGTCGGTTGCGATGCGGACCTCACCCTTTTTAACCCCAAGACGATCATGAACGGGTCCAGCTATCTTGAGCCGGGTATTCCCTCACGCGGCATCCCATACGTTATCATCGGCGGTGTTGTCGCTGTCGATCAGGGTAAACTGACGGGCTCAAAGTCCGGCAAGGTCCTCAGGCGTAACTGGAAGGTGACGGGCGACCTGCCGGATATTGCGCATGCGCCCGAGATAAACATAAATGCCCTGCAATCCCGATCAGCCGATTAAGCATGGCATAAAAAAAGGAGGCTGTTTTTAATGTCCACACACGATAACAATCAAGAATACGGTACCGGGGGCAGGAACGCCACTTACATACTGGTGATCTGTACCCTGCTTTACATGGTTAATTTTATGGACAGGCAGGTGCTCTCGGCGGTATTGCAGCCGATGAAGATCGAGCTCGGGCTTACCGATGCGGAATGCGGCCTGGTGCAGACCGTTTTTATCCTGGGCGTGGCCCTTTTCACATTTCCAGTATCTTACCTGATGGACCGCTGGAACAGGAAAAAACCTATGGCGATTATGGCCATATTATGGAGTGTCTTTACGTATGTCACCGGCCTTGCCACCAGCTTTATCAGCCTGATTATACCCCGTGCGCTGGTCGGTGTAGGTGAAGCCGGCTTTTCGTCCGGCGGTACGGCCATGATTTCGGGGGCTTATCCTAAAGAAAAGCGCGGGAGGGTCCTTGGCATATTCACTGTGGCAGTTCCGCTGGGAGCCGTAATAGGCACCATAGCAGGAGGGATGCTTTCGGCTAAATTCGGCTGGCGTATGCCTTTCTTCTTATTTGCCATACCCGGCATTATCCTGGGCATCATGGCCCTGTTTATGAAGGACTATAAAGTTGAGGAATCCACCGTATCTCAGAATTCCCGCAAGGATATCGGAAGCTCTTTTGTGACACTACTGAAAATTCCCACATTGCAGTGGCTATACCTGGGCCTGGGCATCTCAACGATCATGATCAATACATTCTTATCCTGGATGCCTGCCCTGATCATGCGCGTGCTGAATGTAAACGAGTCGACCGCGGGTCTGATCGTCGGAGGCATGGGCATGATGGCTTTGATCGGCGCCCCGCTGGGAGGCTGGCTGACCGACCTCTGGCATAAACATAATCCCAGAGGCAGGGTTTATCTGCCGGCTATCGCACTGGCGTCGGCGGCCGTCGTATTAATAGCTGCTATCATGACCGGTTTCAATACGCTGGGCATTGTGCTGGGCATGCTCTACGGCATTCTCAACGTGATGGCGGTCCCTGCCTTCGGGGCTATCTCGCAGGATGTTGTCCCGGCGGCCCACAAAGGATTCTCCTTCGGCCTGGCTGTATTCTTCCAGTACATGCTGGGCGGCGCCTGGGCTCCCTGGGTGGTTGGAATCATGTCTGATGCGCTGGGCGGTGGAGCAAGCGGGTTAAGCACAGCCATTACAATTGCAACCGCTTTCGGCGTAGTCGGCGGCGCGTGTTTCTACATTGCTTCCAGGCACTACGTCTCAGATGTCGGCAAGGCCGGCCAGGACAAATTGGTCACCTCAAATTGAACTAATTAAGAATAACTGATTGTTTATGAATGAAAAATGAGGAGGTAGAATTAATGGCAGAAAAAAAGAAAAAAGAAGTCCGGGTAGACCCGCTTTTGATGGTGGTGCTATCCAAAAGGCTGGAGGCCATCAGCCGCGAGATGGCCAATACGCTTACGCGTACGGGGCGCTCCGGCAATATCAACACGGCCAAGGATTTCTCCTGCGGCATAACCGATGCTCAGGCACGCATGGTCTGTGTGGACGAAGGCCTGCCTGTCCACATCGTGGGGGCCGGGCTGGCCGCTCAATCGATGACCGACATGTTCGATGACATCAAGCCCGGGGATTGTTACCTCAACAACTCACCCTATTACGGCAACAGCCACCACGCCGATTTCACATTCTTGGCGCCGGTCTTCTACAAGGGCAAGCATGTCTTTACCACGATAACCAGGGCGCACCAGGGCGATATCGGTAACCACGATCCTTCGACCTATATGCCCTTTGCGACAGACGTGTATACCGAGGGAGGACTGGACTTCCCCTGCGTCCGCATACAACGTGACTACAAGGACCTGGCGGACATTATCAGGATGGCTAAAGTCAGGATCCGCGCGCCGGAACAATGGTACGGCGATTACCTGGCTGCTGTGGGATCGGTGCGCACAGGCGAGAAAAGGATCATCGAGATGTGCGACAAATACGACCTGGATACTGTGGTGGCCTTTACCGAGCGCTGGCAGGAGTATGGACGTACAAGGATGATCGAGGCCATTAAAAAACTGCCGGCCGGGACATGGGAAAACGAAACCTGCCACGATCCGCTGCCGATAGTTGCGCAGGATGGGATACCCATCCGTGTCAAAATGACGATAGATCCGGTCGAGGCCTATATAACGCTGGATTTCACGGGCAATATCGGCAGCCTGCCCTGTGGCATGAACATGAGCGAATCAACAGTCATGGCCTGTGGTGTGGCCGGTGTGTTAAACAATCTCGATCCCACGCTGCCGCATAACTGGGGCGCTTTCAGCCGCATTATCCTTAAAATGCGCGAGGGTAGTGTGGTTGGTAAAGCCAAACATCCTATTTCCTCGTCGATGGCAACGACCAATGTTGCTGACCGTGTGATCAATGTGGTGCAGGCCTGCTTCGGCAAGGTCCGGAAAGACCTGGGACTGGCGGACGGCGCCTTCATGCCGGCCGCAGCCGGCAGCGTCTTCGGCATCGACTGGCGCAAGAACAATGCAATCTATGTCAGGCAGCTAATGATGGGAGGCGCAGGCGGGCCGGGGCATTACGGATACGACGGATGGTTAGGCTACGGCATACCGGTCACCGCAGGCGTAGTACACATGGACAGCATTGAGGTCGACGAGCAGGCCATGCCGCTTTTGATTGCCAAGCACGAGATCATCCCGGATTCAGCCGGCGCGGGACAGTGGCGCGGCGCCATCGGGATGGAGTGCTGGCAGAAACCGCGGCACGATGCCGGTTCCTGGGGCTTTATCGCCGACGGCCATTTCAATCCGCCGCAGGGGATCAACGGCGGCCTGCCGGGAAGCGCCCTGCAATTGTATAAATTCGACATCCCTAGGGGCCCGGATGCCAGGACAGAGCTGCCCACGGTATCCATGGAAACGCTTCAGCCAAATGAGATGATGATATCGCTGTCCTCCGGTGGTGGCGGCTTCGGCGATCCGCTGGACCGCGATACTGAAAAAGTACGTCACGACGTACGCGAGGGCTATGTCACACTGGAAAAAGCACGTGGAATATATGGTGTCGTCATCAAGACCGACACGGAGCTTTACTCAGTCGACAGCGAGGCCACCAAAGCTTTGAGAAAAGAGATGAAAAAGAACAGGGAGGCTGCGAAATGAGCTACAGGCTTTGTATAGATATCGGGGGCACATTCACCGACCTGGTGGTGGCAGACCAGAAAGGAAAAGTTGATATATTTAAATCGCCCACCACTCCGGGCAATTACACGGACGCTTTTATCGAAACCGTGAAGATGGCGGCGGACAATTACAACCTGCCTCTCAAGGAATTCATGGGGCAGTGCAGCACGATCGAGGGTGGGTACTTCGGACACGGCTCCACGGTCAGCACCAATGCCATCATCGAGGGCAAGGCGGCCAAGACCGGCCTGATTTGCACCGGAGGCTTCCGTGACATACTGCTCGCCCGCGAGGGCGGCAAGGAAAACCCTTATAACTGGCAGATGGAGTACCCCGAGCCCTACATACCCCGTTATCTGACCTTCGGCGTGGGCGAGAGGATCAATGCCGAGGGTGGGATAGAGGTAAAGCTCAACGAGGACGATGTACGTCAGGCTATACGCTGGTTAGAAGAATACAACGTCCGCGCCATAGCGGTGGCTCTGCTGTGGTCAATTGTCAATCCGGTTCACGAATTGAAAATCGCCGAGATCATAAAAAAAGAATGGCCGGGCATCCCTTACAGCCTCAGTCACCAGGTAAATCCCTGCATCAGGGAATACCGTCGCTTTTCATCGACCGCAATCGATGCCTCGCTCAAGCCGCTGGTCGGCAGCTATGTGGCTCAACTTGAGAAAAGGCTGGAGGCCATAGGTTACAGAGGGCAGCTCTCACTGCTAACGTCCAGCGGCGGCGTTGTATCAGCGGAGGAGTTTGTAAAGAAGCCGATCTTTAGCGTCGACTGTGGTCCGGCGCTGGCGCCCAGCGCCGGCAGGCTGATAGCGGAAACCGACCTCGGCATAGATAATATCATCACCACCGACATGGGCGGTACCAGCTTCGATGTGGCCTGCATAACCGGCGGTGAGATCGCGGTCTCGCGGGAGACGGAGGTCGGCGGCTATATGCTGGGCATCAATAAGGTGGACAGCAAGTCCATCGGCGCAGGCGGAGGCAGCATCGCCTGGGTGGATAGCGGCGGCCTACTGCACATCGGTCCGAACAGCGCCGGCGCTGTGCCCGGCCCGGCCTGCTACAACAAGGGCGGCACGGAGCCGACCATCACCGATGCCAACGTTGTGCTTGGCTATCTCGACCCTTCGTACTTCCTGGGCGGAGGCATGAAGCTGGATAAAAAGCTGGCCGTTAAAGCAATTGAGGAAAAGGTCGCAGAGCCACTGAAGCTCAGCGTTGAAGAGGCGGCCTATGCCATGTGGGGCGCTGTCAATGCCAGCATGTCGAACGTAATTCAGGATATCACAATCTGGCGGGGCATCGATCCCAGGGAATACACGATAGTATCCGGCGGCGGCGCGGGCGGTATGCATATAGCCGCCATAGCTGAAGAACTTGGAGTAAAAAAAGTGCTCATACCCAGGGTGGCCGGGGCGCTCAGCGCCTTCGGCGGCGCTTTCGCAGACATTACCTGTGAGTTCAGCCTGAGTAAATTCACCGAAAGCGGCAGTTTCGATTTTGAAGGCATTAACCAGGCATTGGACGGTCTGAAAAAGCAGGCGGAGGAATTCTTCGAGCACATGAGGGTGCCGAAAAAACAGAGGAAGTTGCAGATATATGCGGAGGCAAGGTATCCCTTCCAGGTCTGGGAGCTCTCGGTTCCTCTTCGCAGCAACAGCATAAGTAATCAGAAGCAACTCGATGCGCTGGTATCGGACTTCCATAAGCTGCACCACAAAGTGTTTTCCGTTAGCGCCGGAGACCAGCCGGTGGAGTTCGTTTACTGGAGGATCAAGGCCATCGGAAAACTGCTTAAGACGGATTTCCCGGCAGCGAAGGCCGTTTCAGGCGCAGCAAAAAGCAGCGGTACCAGGAAAGCCTATTTCAAGGAGCTCGGAGGCATGGTCGATACGCCCATTTATAAGGGGGAGGACCTGAAACCGGGCAACCACATATCCGCTCCGGCCATTATCGAAGAGCCGACAACCACCATACTGGTTATGCCCGGCTCCAGGGCATCCATCACAAAATACGGCAATTACCTGATTGAGATCGGGCAGTCTGCTAAATCGAACAAGAGTAAAAAATAATCCAGGAGGCCAATAATGAAGATACTTGTACTGGGCAGCGGGATCATCGGCGCCGGCGCGGTAAGGCAGCTGGTCAAATATAGCGACGCCGCCGTGGTCAATGCCGATATAGATCTGGCCAAAGCCGAAGCTGTGGCGGAAAAATATGGCAAGGACCGTGTCAAGGCCTGTCATTTGGACATCGACGACCATGCCGGCTTCGTGAAGTTTATTAAAGAGGAAAATCCGGATGTCGTGGCCAGCACCATCGGTCCCTTCTACAGGAATGCGGGCAAAGTATATAAAGCCTGCATAGCCGCCGGCAAGAACTGCGTGGATGTATGCGATGACATCGACGGCGTCAGCCAGGCCTTCGCAGTCGATGCTGAAGCTAAAAAGGCCGGCATCACCATCGTAAGCGGGCTGGGCGACAGCCCCGGCCTGACCAACATACTGGCTAAATACTGCTGCGATCAACTGGACAGTGTGGAAGATATCAATATCCTGTGGGTCGCCCCTTTAAGCGAAGTGGGTCTGGCGCAGTATTTCCACGGAATACACTGTTTCGCTTTTCCCCATCAGTATGTGAAAGGCAAACTGATCGACCTGGACGGCAAGGTCGACGTCGAGTTCGGCGAGCCGATTGGCAAGATCGAGTTGCTGTACTGCGACCATCCCGAGCCTTTTACGCTCCCGCGTTATATCAAAGGCGTGAAGAACGTGATCTGCGCCGGGGCTGTCTGGCCCGAGGTTCCCGGACTATCCATGTCGGCCATAGCCGGATTCAAGGACTACCTGATGCAACCGGTTAAGCTACGCGGCGCTGAGATAACCCCTATCGAAGTGCTCTCTCACATGGCATTCAACCTGGTGCAGAAGCAGATCGAGCAATGGAAAACGGAGGGCCGCGAGTACAGGTACGGCGGCACCATCATCGAGGTCAAGGGACTTAAAGGTGGCAAGAAGACGAAATTGACTTTCTCCGGTGTGGGTAAGGGGATGACCACCACACCGCGAACGCTGGTAACGGTGGCCAAGATGGTGGCTGCCGGCCAGGTAAAAGTAAAAGGAGCTTATGCGGCCGAGGGTTGCGTCGATCCGCAGGATTTCATGAAGGCCTTCAGCGAGGGCTTTGCCACCATAAAAACCATGCCTGCCGATAAGCCCGATGAATTCATCGTCGATATCGTGCCGGTTTAATTCATCTGCATACGTAAGAGGACGGGCCGCATGGCCCGCCTTCTTTATTTCATGTCGGGGTCGCCCATGCCGTGCTGTTTGAATTCCTGCGCGAGCTGGACGTAGGCCTGGTTGCCCGCCATGATGTATGCAAGCTTGTCATCGCTGAGCTGCTCTTTAACCTTGGCCGGGCTGCCCATGACCAGTGACCTGGGAGGTATCTTTGTATTGGGCGTAACCAGCGCGCCCGCGGCGATGAAGCATCTCTCCCCTACCTCAACGCCGTGTAGCAGGACAGCGTGTACGCCTATCATCGACCCGTCGCCAATGCTTTTACAGTGCAGCATTGCGCCGTGCCCGACCAGCACGTTCTCACCTATGACGCAGTCCCACGTATGGACGGTGCAGTTGTCCTCGATAGCGGAATTCCTGCCGATAGTGATGTTGCCGAAATCGCCGCGTATTACGGCGCCCGGCCAGACGCTGGCGTTCTCCCCTATTACGACGTCTCCCACAACATAAGCAGCCTCGCTGATAAACGCCGTGGGGTGTATTTGCGGCGTCTTGTCTTTAAAACTTCTGATCACGGGTCCTCCTGTGCGGCAAACGGGCATAGTTATTTTAGTCGGTGCCCGCACCTGGTGCATAAATGATAGCAGATAAATACCCATCGGTGGCAGCAACCTACCGACTGGAAATGCGGATGAATTGAGTTGTATGATTAGAGCACATTGAGATTCGATATGATTTATTTCCGGGGTGGCTGAGATATTAATAGGTGCTTGATATGGGCGGAGATTGTTAATGCAGGAGGTGTAAAGTTGGCTTCAGAAAATGCAACATTCAGGAGAGTCTGGATTGCCGTGCTGGTAATCCTGGGAATCGCACTGGTGCTCTGGTTGTGCTGGATATCTTTACCCGTGCTGATACCGTTCCTGGTGGGCATATTGCTGGCCTACCTGTTGTTCCCGCTGGTGACCTGGCTGGAGCGCATACTGCCGCCAAAAAGTAAAAGGAAGGCTTTTAAGAGAGTCATAGCGGTAATCATTGTGTTTGTCCTTTTTACCCTGTTGCTCATCGCATTCATCGTATATATCGGAGCCGCCATCGTCAGCGCTTCAACGGCGCTGGTGAGCAGGGCGCCTGAATTCGTCGATAACGCCATGGAGCAGGTCAACCAGTGGATGACCGTGATACAGACGACTGTACCGGCGGACACGATAACCACCGTCAAACAATCTATAACCAATGCCGGCCCCGCCATCAGCAAATTCATCCAGGACTTTATTGTGGGCAGTATAGCGGTCATCCCCTCCAGCATGCCGACCATACTGGGCTTTATTACCCTTCCCTTCTTCCTGATTTTCGTCCTGCTGAACTACGAGAGGTACGGGAAGTATTTCAACGAGATATTCCCGGCTAAAGTTGCCCGGCACAGCACTAAAATACTGACTATCTTCGGCACTCAGATGGGGCGCTACATCCGTTTTATGATTATCATGGCCGCCATCGAAGGCACTCTCGTGACCATCGGGCTTTTTATTGTCGGGATGGAGTACGCCCTGGCCATGGGCGCGGTGGCAGCCTTCACGCAGGTCATACCCATTATAGGTCCCTTCATCTCGGCGGCCGTCATCCTGCTGGTGACACTGGCGCTCAAGCCGGAGGCCATGTTGATGGTGTTTATCGTGCTGGCGGCGGCCTATTTGATCGTCATGGCGTTACAGGGATTGGTGCAGGAGAAGCACTTCCCTCTTGACCCGGGGGTGGTAATGGTGCTTATGACGGTCGGCGGCTTTATAGGTAGTTACTGGGGAATAATACTGGCACTGCCGGTGGGGGCGACGGTCTGGCAGATATATAAGTACTTCCGTGATGAATCCAAAGCGGATAAGCTGAAAACAGAGCAGACCTGAGCGGAAGCACTATTATTAGGATAGACGTGGAACTCAGTTTTAACTGCGGTGATCAGCGGCTACTGCAAGTAGCTATCGGGGCGACCGTTGAGCCCGCAGCAGTATGAAACCGCCCTGCTGGCCAGTCCGATGTAGCGATTGAGGTAGTAGTAGCGCCTGGTCTCGATAGTTATCAATTCGCCGCTGATCTCCTCTGCCACTGTTAAGACACCGTAACTTCGGTGCATGGCGGGAAAGCGGCCACAGACGCTGCCGGGATTGAAGAAGAGGATTCCATCTTCGACGGTGTTACGGGCGGAATGGGTGTGGCCGTAGAGGATGGCGTCCATCTTGCCGTCGAACTGAGTGAGAAGCCCCCATTTGAATCCAAAGGGAAAGACACAACCGTGCCCGTGTATGATGCCGACACGCTTATCACCTATCTCCACCAGGTCTTTCTCAGGCAGGCCCGGAATATGCGAATCATGGTTCCCGGCCACACCGTGGAAAACGCTGATCTCCTTGAGGTCATTGACAAGGTCTTCGGAATGAAAGTCGCCCAGATGAACCACCATATCCATCCGGGTAAGGGCATTTATTAAAGAAGACGGCAGTTCGCTGATGCGGTGGACGTGGGTATCAGATATTACACCTATTTTCATAATGGTTGATTATCATAGTCCGATGCCCGTGATAAGGGCTGAATACGCACACATTATAGCCTGTCCATGTAATGTTGTCCATCAAACTTAACTCTCGTAGCAGGATGGTATCGGTATGGTCATCCGTGAGATCCGGCGAGGTTTATACCCACCACGCCCGCTATGATAAGACCCATGGAGATTGCTTTGATCAGTGTAAATGGTTCTTTGAGCCAGAAAAGCCCGATCAGGGCGATGAGAAAGGTGCCGACACCCGACCAGATGGCATAGGCGAGGCTGAGATCAAGCTGTTTAACAGCGTAAGTCATCAAGGTAAAACTCAATCCGTAAAAAACGAAAATAAGCACTGAAGGGACCCATTTTGTGAACCCGTCGGAAAGCTTCAAACAGGTAGTTCCACAGACCTCCATACAAATGGCAGAAATAAGCAATACCCAGCTCATAGTTTCATCATCCTTATCAGCAATATTATGAGGGGATTATACATATATCATTGAGCTATTGCGAGGGGAGTGGTTACAGGATGAACGCGGAAGCGGTGACAATCACTGAGTGAAAGCGTATAATTTTTACCGTTTTGCGCTTATTTGATTATGAGGATGTACGTCGGTGATCATCAAGAACCGTGAAGAACTCATTACATCCGGTCAGCGCGCCAGGGCCATCGAGTTGATCGAGGCCGGCATCAGCCGGGTACTGCCCTCCAATCTGATGCGCGCTTCTGTGCAATATAACCGAAGGCGTAAACGGCTGTCCATCAATGGCCAAAGATATGACCTCTCGAAGGGCAGAATCTTTGTGGTGGGAGGAGGTAAAGCCTCGGGATCAATGGCGGCAGAGCTGGAAAAAATAATGGGTCCCGATTCCATAACCACCGGAATCGTCAACAGCAAGTCCGGCTGCGATGACCTGGGCAGGATTAGGGTCGTCAGAGCCGGGCATCCCGTTCCCGATGAAGCGGGTGTAAACAGCGTAAGGGAGATGCTGTCGATGAAAACCCGGTACGGCATCGGTAAAGGTGATCTGGTGATAAACCTGATATCGGGCGGAGGCTCCTCTCTGCTGCCCGGTCCCGTTAATGGAGTTACACTGGAGGATAAGCAGGCTGTTACACAGCTTCTTCTGAGATGCGGGGCCGATATCAGGGAAATCAACGCGGTGCGTAAACACGTATCGCTGATCAAGGGTGGTGGGCTGGCCCGCTTTTTCGCCCCGGCCCGGATCATTTCTCTCATAATCTCCGACGTGGTGGGCGATGACCTGGACGTGATTGCGTCGGGCCCCGCCGTGCCGGATCCGTCGACTTATCAAGATGCGTTTGATGTACTGCAGAAATACGACCTGCTGAACAAAGCGCCGCAGGCAGTTGTCGATTTCATACGCAGGGGCAGCGAAGGGTTGGAAGCGGAAACGCCCAAGAGGCTGCGTAATTGTAAAAATCACCTTATAGGGAATAATCGCATGGCACTGGAAGCTATGGCCGAGAAGGCCAGGGACCTCGGAATCAAACCGTGCATAATCACATCAAAAATGAGTGGCGATACCGTCGAATACGCTTACAGCATGGCTGCTAAAGTGGAGGAGGGCCAGTACAAGGGTTTCGGCGCCCTGCTGATCGGGGGTGAGACGACGCCGACGCTGCCCGAGCATGCCGGCAAAGGAGGCAGAAACCAGCATTATGCGGCAGTATCGATGCTGGCAATGCGGAAATATTCGTCACCCTGGGTGGTGGCCTCGGCCGGGACCGACGGCTCGGATTATCTGGCGGATGTGGCCGGCGCGATCGTAGACGATCGTTCCCTGGCTGCGGCTCAGACGGCAGGTCTGGACGTCGATGATTATATCGCCAGGTTCGACAGCAATACGCTTTTCACCAGAATGGGAAGGTCGTTGATTATTACCGGTCCCACGGGGACCAACGTGAGTGACGTTTTAGTTTACCTGCTCGGTTGAGACGGCCTTCTCCATGAAGCAGACCACAAAAGGCAGATGCTCGAATTGCTTGGCGCCGGTCTGAATGAAGCCCAGCGATTTGTACCAATCCTTTAAAATAGTCTGATTGTCTATCATACCCAGGGCGACTTTTATACCACCCCGGTCTTTTACATAGTCCAGCACGAATTCGGTTAGCTTCCTGCCATATCCGAGATGCCTGAATTGAGGCTTTACGGCGAGCCGGCCCAGGTAATAAGTGCCGCCCTCAGCTTTTTCGATGACCACAAATCCTATTTGGGCTCCATCCAGATAAAGGCCAAAAAAAGTCGCCCTTTTATGCAGCTCCAGCAATTGCTCACTGGTCGAGAAGAATGGATGGGTGGGCGCGTTCTCTCTGGTCAGATTGAACTCCCTGGCCACCGTGCCGAAGGCCTCCCGGATCACCTCGACGCTTTCCGCTATCTGGTCGTCGGTGGATATTTCCTTTATCTCAACCATACTACATTCAAGATTGCTTCGCTACGCTCAGCCGGTCATATTCAATTTATGATAGCCCTGCCAGTAGCGCCGATAGAGCCAGCCATGCTTGATTTTGGGCAGGGACTCCAGTTGCGCTCCCCAGTCGGCTACGATCTTCCTGGCCCGGCTGAAGTAGCTGTCGATGGCGGCCTGGTTCAAGGGAATGCGCTTCTCTTCGATGGCCTGGATCATCTCCTGCTCGTATTCCTGTATTTTGTGATGAGCAGCTTTCCGGGCTGCGGGGAAATGGTGTAGCGCTTTACGATGGATCTTTTCGGATTCCCACCAGTAGACTTCCGGGCTGTATTCGGCCCCGCCGTCCAGATAGCCAACCGGGCTGATCGTGCCGGAAGCGAAAATGGGGAAAAATGGACTGAGACAGGGATTGGAGGCGCCTGTAACATAGTAATACCGGCCTTTGCTGCTGACGTTTCCCACCATTGACCCCACCGTCTGGCTGCGCCGGATGAGCTTGTCGGCCGCATGCATGCATACCGTGCCGCCATGCTTATGCGGGAGAAAATCCTGCCTCCCACCATGATGGCGCAGGATGGCCATGAAATCAGCGGTCGTGAGGTCTCCTTTCTTCAGCGCCAGATTGTCCCTGGAGCAGATCTGCCTTGCTTTGCCCGCAGCGCCCCAGGTTATGATGGGATCCGAGTAGCATTTACGCAGGTTGAAGTCCGCCGCGCTTCTGCACCAGCCTTTTCTGACTGCATTTTCAATCAGTCCGGGCGATGCCGCGTCGAAGTCCTTCTCCAGCGAGAGAACGTTGGATATGCTCCAGTGGTCCGTTATCTTTTTCCAGGCCCACCATGACTTGACGCTTTCCAGCACATAGGCTTCGCGCTCATCGGCTATCAGCCAGCTGTTCATATAAAGGAACTTCTGGCGGTAGCCGCAGTTGCCGCCCTGACCGTGCTCCTCGAGCAGGCGGATAATGGTATCCATTGCCTCGCGCGCTGTCTTGCCCCTTTCCAGTGCCAGGCGCAGCAGGTCCATGCCGGTCAGGCCATTAGCGGAGGGTTTTTCACGCGTGAAAACGGCCTCATTGCCGATCATAACGCCGTATTCGTTGGCGCCCATCTCGGCGCCGTACATCCAGAACGGCTGTGAGAGCAGCACGCGTGCCGTTTCAGCAGCCTGCGGTATGGATATATAGGTACATTTGACCGTTTCGTCCGCCCTGTGCTGTTTGCGCGGGACGATGATAATATTCTGCACTTCATCAGGCTCCCGGTCGCTGTTCTTGCCGAAAAGTGTCACCCCTCCCCTGGTGGATGGGCCCAGGGCAACGATTGTGTCGCACATATGAAGCCACCTCCTTTTGGTTATCGCCGCTGCATCTTAGCAGAATGCCGACAGGCTTGACAAAAGACGGCAAGCTTCATAAAGTGGGATAACGCTTTTTTGCGATTTATGCGGAGGGAGTCTGAGATGGCGAATTTAAAGCAATTCTCGTTAGAGGGCAAGGTCACGGTGGTCACCGGCGCCAGCCGTGGTATAGGGCGCGCCACAGCGCTGGCCTTTGCCCGGGCAGGGTCCGATATCATACTGACCAGCCGCAAAGTCGAAGACCTGGAGAAAGCGGCCGCCGATATACGGGCTGAGGGCAGGCGGGCGCTGGTTATCAGCGCGCACCTGGGCAAGATGGCCGATGTCAAAAAGGTTGCCGATACCGCCAGGGCCGCATTCAGCCGAATCGATATTCTCATTAACAACGCGGGCACCAGCCCTATCTTCTCTTCATTCCTGGAGACCGAGGAAAGGCTGTGGGATACCGTGATGGGACTGAACCTGAAGGGGCTCTATTTCCTCAGCCAGGCTGTTGCGCGGGTAATGAAGGAACAGGGAGGGGGTTGTATCATCAACGTTTCATCCATCGACGGGTACCTGCCTGAGATGGACAACGGTGTATACGCTGTCAGTAAAGCCGGGGTTATCATGGCCACCAGGGTGATGGCCAGGGAACTGGCTCCCTGCAATATTCGGGTCAACACCATCGCGCCCGGATTTGTACACACAAAACTACTGGATTCCAGCTTTGAGGCGAGGGCCGGTCGACAGGAAGAATGCCGTAAAAGCATCCCCGTCGGTCGCATAGGTGAACCCGAGGATATGGTGGGCACTATGATTTATCTGGCCTCGGATGCCTCCAAATATGTGACGGGGCATACGGTCATAGTGGACGGTGGCCTGCTCTACGTTTAAGATTTTCCGGTGCCATTGAACTCAATGACGAGCATTGTGATATCGTCCGACTGTTCCGTGCCGCCGGCAAAAGTCTCGATATCCGCCCTCACACCGTGAATGATATCGACTACGTTCCTTCCGCACAGGTCGTTGAGACAGCTTAACAATTTAGCTTCGGAGTACAGCCGCCCCTGACTGTCCATGGCTTCGGTTACGCCGTCCGTATACATGACCAGCGTATCATGCGGTCTCATAGTATAGGTGTTTGATACGTAATTAGTGTCCGGCATAGCGCCCACCACCAGTCCTTTGGGCAGGCTGATATACTGGAATTCGCCGCCGGACGGACACAACAGCGGCGGATTATGGCCGCCGTTAGCGATGGTCAGTTCGCCGCTTTCGGTATCGAGCACCGCGCAGAGTCCGGTGAAAAACATGGAGGCCTCGTTGTCCGGATAGAGGGTATTGTTTACATTGAACAGCACACGGTCGGGCGAAGGCTCGTGCAGCGCTTCGGTTCGCAAGAGGGTTTTGCTGATGGCCATGAACAGGGCCGCCGGTATACCTTTACCGCATACGTCTCCGATGATCAGGCACAGTTTGGTGGGACTGATAAAGAAAAAGTCGTAGAAATCGCCACCTACCTCCCTGGCCGGCTGCATGGTGGCATAGAGGTCGAACTCCTCGCGGTCCGGGAAGGGCGGGAACAGCCGCGGCAGCATGCTGGTCTGGATTTCGGTGGCAACGCGCAGTTCGCTCTCAATCCTCTCCTTGGCGGAGGTCGTCTCCTGCAGGTCGCGGATGTAGACCTTAAGGTTCTCCGCCATTTTATTGAATGCCCCCGCCAGGTCCTGGATCTCGTCGCCGGTCGTGACAACCAGCCTGTGGTCGAGGTCACCCTGTCCTATGACCTGAACACCCCGATCCAGGGCTATGATGGGTCGCGTTATACGGCGGGCAAGCAGGTACGCTATTCCCGCTGCCGCTACGATAATACTAACCGACGCGATAATCAGGGTGGTCAGCAGTTCCCGGATCTGCCGGTTGATCTTATCCGAGAAGTCGGCAGTGGCGGTATCGATGCGTTCCCTGGTCGATTGCACCGGCGCGACTATTTCATCTATCGGCATGGCGATGCCGATCGACCAGCCGGTAGTTGAGATGGGGGCATAGGCTATGAACTTGTCGCTGCCGTCCAGCTGGCACCTGCCCACCCCCGCCATGCCGTCAACCATCTCCGCAGCTATTCGTTTCAACTCCGGATCTTTTGCGTTCAACAGGTTGCCGTTTTCAAAGGCCTCATCCCATTGCCCACCGGATACCTGCATACGGGGATGCGCGATGACATTGCCCTTGCTGTCGATAAGAAAAGCATATCCGTTCTTGCCGACCTGGGTGCCGATAATCTTCTGGTTAATAGTCTCAGTAGTGACGTCTGCGCCGACAACGCCTATCAACCTGCGCTTTTCATCGAATATCGGCCTGAAGCAGGTAACCTTCGGCTTGCCGCTGACCGCATCAATCACGGTATTGGTCCAGCCGCGCGCCCGGCTTTCCTTTGCTCGTAAATACCACTCGCGCTGCCGCGCGTCGAAAGTTGCGGGTATGTCCGTTGTCCAGGGATATATCTGCGTTATGCCGGATTCGGTACCCACGTAGAGCTGTGACAGGTTGTGGTCGGTCTGGAATACAGGAATATATATGCTGTTAAGGTTGGACAGCAGCCTGAGATCGGTGCTCACCGCTTCTGGCGTAACGCCCGGGGCCAGCGCGCTGACTGAAGCGGTGTAGATGGTATCCGGCTGTTCATCCTGAAAATATATGCGTCC
Organism: Dehalococcoidia bacterium; assembly: GCA_041653995.1. Taxonomy (NCBI): domain Bacteria; kingdom Bacillati; phylum Chloroflexota; class Dehalococcoidia; species Dehalococcoidia bacterium. The sequence goes on along the minus strand of JBAZEK010000004.1, from coordinate 104,772 downwards.
GCCGGGGAAATCGTCAGGCCTTTCCCAGAGATCGGCTGTATAGCCGGCCACCAGCGCTGTTTCCGATTCCACCTTCTCGAAGAGCGCGTCGCTGATGACCGCTTGATCTATAGCCAGTGTCAGGAGCTGTTCCCTGGCCTGTTTCTCAAGGGCGGCGGTGCTGTCGCTGACGGCGCTGGCGCCTAAAGAGGCATTGCTCTCCAGCGCGTACCCGCCCATGTTGGCCATATTGCTGACGGCTACAGCTGATAGAAAAGTGAGTGAAAGAAGGGACAGCCCCAGCAGGATGAGAAGGATTTTACCTGTGATTTTCAGTTTGAATCTTGGCATCGGATTTATCATAACACAACGGCGCGATTATTTGAGGCGGCGTTCGTTGTATTCAACCACCATGCTGATCGCACGTGCTGCGCCGGGGAAAGTGTAGTAGAGCGCCACCTTCGAATTGATAAAACTCTGCAAGACCGGGAAGAGCTTACTATGCCGCTCGGGGATGACCGCGCTGTCGCAGACGAATGCCACCGGTTTGCGCGATTCGAGATATGCTTTAACAAGCGCCTCGCCCCACGTCATTACAATCTCCCAGGCCGGCGGTGGAAGCTGGCTGGGACGGAAGAAGCCCATGCAAAAATCGATGCCGTCCCATGCCGTGAGCACCTGTATGGCCCTGATCAGGTTGCTTGATTCCAGCATGTCCTGTGAGTAGTCTACCGGATTACGCAGCATATTCCCCGCCAGTTGCGAGAAGCTCATGAGCTCTTGCTGCACGTGATCCGGCAGCGGCGGCAGGCGCAAACCCTGGCGCTCGAAATCGTCTGTAAGTAACACGCTGGCGCCTCCGCCCAGGCCGATCAGCAGCGCATTTCTGCCGCCGGGGTCAGGCATGTAAGTGAGCGTGACCAGCACGTCCACCATTTCCTCGGCGGTGGAAGTTCGTATGACGTTGAACTGGCGGCAGAGCGCATCCCAGATATTGTCATCACCCGCCAGAGAAGCAGTATGGCTGGATGTTGCTCTGGCGCCGGCTTCGCCCAGACCTGATTTAAGCAGTATAACGGGCTTGCGCCCCGAGGCCCGGCCGAGAAGGCGAGCAAGACGCCGTCCGTCCTTTACCCCTTCCAGGTAGACGGCGATTATCGTGGTCTTGGGATCGTCGATCATATATTCTAGGAAGTCGCATTCATTGAGGTCGCAGGCGTTCCCGAAGCTGATTACTTTGCTGAACCTGATCCCCCGCCAGCCGGCCTCCCTGGCAACGTAGATTGAGTTGCCTCCGCTCTGGCTGATCAATCCTACGTTTCCGGCCTCTTTTTCAAAGCCTGTATCGTACGATAAGCGTGATTCCGGGCAATAGATGCCCATGCAGTTGGGGCCGATGATACGCACACCGGTCTCGCGCGAAAGCTGCGCCAGCTTTTGCTGCAGACCCTCGGACCCCACCTCTCCCGTCTCGTCGAATCCGGCGGTGCAGAAGTGTATGGCCTTCACGCCTTTGCGGGCACAGCTCTGTACAATCGCGGGGGCGACCTTCGCATTGACCGTGCTGATAACATAGTCGACCTCTCCCGGCACCTCTTCCAGCGAAGTATAGACCTTGTAACCATCGAGCTCGCCGCCGTGCGGGTTGACGGGATACAGCGGCCCCTCGAATTGAAACTCGCGCAGTGAATCCCAGAAGGTCCTTGTCCAGTGAAAAGGATTGCTGGTGCTGATACCCACGAAAGCTACGCTTTTTGGGTGGAAGATTGATTCGAGCTGTTCATGTAGGCCGGTCATGAGGTCGATAGTCCATATTTAATGGGAACAGCAAAGTATAACACTTACCAATCTGGATATAAAACAGATGCGCAGACCGGTTTGAATGGGTTGACAGTCCCCGGGCCTTCCTCTAAATTGTCGGTATGGCAAAGACCATTGTTCTTGCGTCATCTTCGCCGCGACGCAGGGAACTGCTTGAAAATATCGGGCTTACATTCACTGTGGATACGTCTGAGATTCATGAGGCTCAACCTGCCGGATCAAAACCCGCGGAGCTGGCCAAAACGCTTTCTCTGCACAAAGCACGGGCGGCGGCGTTGCGCCACGCGGACTCCATTATAATAGCAGCCGACACGATCGGTGTGCTTGAGGGCAGGATACTGGGCAAGCCGCTCGATGCCCCTCATGCGCGTAAAATGCTGGCAGAGATGAGCGGCACGTGTCACAGCGTGATCACGGGTTTCACCGTAGTCGATTCCGCCACCGGCAGGGCTGTATCGCGGACGGTGGAAACGAAGGTGTATTTCAGGAAGCTGAATAAATCGGAGATCGACAGATATGTGCGGACCGGCGAACCGCTGGACAAGGCGGGCGCCTATGCTATACAGGGGCTGGGGGCATTACTGGTGGAGAAGATCGAGGGTGATTACAGTAACGTGATAGGCCTGCCGCTGTGCGAGCTGGCTGTAGTGCTGAAGAGGTTCGGCGTCACACTGCCGGTCTGACGTCAGCGCGCACGTGCGGCGCATCCCCCCGCCAGATACCCTGTTGAGAAGGCTGCCTGCAGATTAAATCCGCCTGTGTCGGCATCCAAATCGAGCACCTCGCCGCAGAAATAGAGGCCGCGTACAATTTTTGATTGCATGGTGCGGGGATCGACTTCGTCCAGGGAAACGCCTCCCGCAGTCACCATGGCTTCCGCCAGCGGACGGACGCCTTCCACATTGAAAGCAAGCCCTTTCAATGCGCGTGTAATAGCCTGCCTCTGTATTGACGTCACCTGGCTGGCGCCGGTATCCGCCGATACGCAGGCTTTCATCAGGACGTCCAGCGTAATACGCTCCGGGAGTAGTTCATTCAATATACTTTTGAGCTGTCTGCTGCCATGTGCACGGATAATAGTCTTCAGATCCTCGGATAGCTGTGATAAGGTCTTGCCCGGTTGCAGGTCAATAGTCAGGCTTACCGGCCCCGACTCCAGCGCATCGGCCACGGCCAGGCTCATGAGCAGGGCTGCCGGTCCGCTGAGGCCGTCCTGCGTAAAAACAATGCCGCCCCTGCGGCTCTCCAGCATCGGGGGTCGGGATTTGCCTGTGCCGAGGCCACGTCCCCTGTCAGCCCGTGGTGTGGCCGCAACATCGACGTCTTCCGCCAGGCAGGTGAAGCAAGTAAGCCGCACATCGCTCAGGCTGATGCCCTGCAGGCCCGCCGCGGCCTGCCGTTCCTTCACCACCAGCGGGACGAGGGCCGGCCGCAGACGCACCATACTGTGGCCCAGCTGCGCAGCCATGCGATAGCCGTCGCCCGTTGAGCCGGTCTGTGGATATGAAGCTCCTCCCGTGGCCAGCACAACCGCATCGGCTAAATAATCCGCCGCAGCGGTTTTCACCAGCACGGCTGAATTATCAGCAATCTCGATCGCGGTCACTTTAACACCGGTAAGTATCTCAACACCGCGGCCGGACATATATTTTTGCAGCGCTTTAACCACATCGGTTGATTTTCCTGAGACAGGGAAGATGCGTCCATCCGGCTCAGCCTGCGTTGCGATTCCGGAACCGGCCAGCAGCTTGAGAAGATCGTCCCGGAAAAAATGATGGAAAGCGTGATAGAGAAATCTGCCATTGGGGCCGAACATCGCTATGAATTCGCCGATATCCCGGGTATTGCTGAGGTTGCAGCGTCCGTTGCCGCTGAGAAGGACCTTTTTGCCCGGGCGTTCCATCTTCTCCAGCAGAGTTACTTCAGCGCCCAGTTCAGCCGCTCGGCCGGCGGCAAGCATGCCTCCGGCGCCACCCCCGATAACCAGAACCTTCTTGATGCTCATGCTATGGAAAACTTCCAGGCGCAGAACCAGCCGCCGGGAAGGTCATCGGGAGGACAGGCGATGCATTCGGTCTTGATACGCGGATCTATAGCCTGCGCAAAGCTGCTGTATTCCACAACGCCGGCCGATTTACAGGGATAGTCATCAAGCCCCTTGCGCCTGCGTGCGTCCTGCACCCTGCATTTGACCATTTTAAAGACCAGGCTATTGCCCTGTCTTTCTGTGGTCTGAGTGTTGATTCTCGAGTAAAGTCGTAAGCCCAAAGCTGCTTCCAGGGCGTCCAGGCCGCCTTTGTCCGGAAGTTCGAGCATGGCTTTGATGCGTACGGCTTCGAAGGGTGAGAATTTTATCCAGCAGGTATCGTTGCAGCGCTTGGCTGTGTACATCTCCTGCCGGGACTCAACGGCCTGGAACCACAGGCCGTCACCGGCCAGCCAGTTGGCAGAGATAGCATCGATCAGAGAGATTATTTTTTCTCTCGGCAGCCCGGACAGCGACCGCGGCAGGCCGTCGTCTAAAGCAAATCCCAGTACGCCCGACAGGCGTTTAATAATCAGTGGACAAAGTTTGGCGAAGACCTCGTCTTCTATCTGCAGGGCCTTTTCCAGGCCCAGCTGGTGATCGACCTCGTTGAACCATATCCCGTAATGCAACAGGCTGCGTCTTAACAGATCGACAGCGAGCCTGCTCAGGGCGGGATTATCCATTCGCTCAATTCCTTTCATCTCTCCCATGGGACGCTCCTCATACGGACGTTGTATTTCTGACTTTCCCCGGAATCCGTATTATAATAACATCATTTGTACAGGGCTGGAATAAATACGGGATGATGAAACAACAGGGCGTCCTGACCAGACAGGACATACTGCTAATGCAGGGTAAAAAGCCTCCCCTCATTGCTGAAGCCGTCGACCTGGATGAGCAGATTCAGCCCAACGGCGTAGACCTGACCGTGAGGGACGTCGCCTATTTCTCATCGCGCGGAAAAATTGCTGCCGGCAACCGGGGACGGGAGCTGTCCACTCTTACACGATTGGAATTCGGCGTCGACGGAGGGCTGGAACTGCTGCCCGGCCCCTATCTGATCACTTTCAATGAGGTGATAACGCTGCCGGATAATGTCATGGCCCTGGGAAGGCCGCGCTCCAGCCTCAATCGCTGCGGTGTCAGCATTCACAGCGCTGTCTGGGACGCAGGCTACAGCGGACGTTCGCAGTCATTATTAGTGGTCTATAATCCCGATGGCTTCAAATTGCACAAGAATGCGCGCGTTATGCAACTCGTTTTCTTTTATACCTCGGCCGGAGTGGACAGGGGGTACAGTGGAAAGTACCAGAATGAAAATCTATGATATTTAATCAAGGAGAGCCTGCTGAAGTGAAAATAAATAGGTTACATATCTATATATTGATGGCGATAACAATTGCACTGCCCCTTCTCACAGGCTGCGTCGGCCAGCCTGCCGTCGAGCGGGCAGTGCTTTGTAGCGCAGTATCCAAAACCGGTGAGCCGCTGATGGTATCCGACAATTTTACGCCGGATGTGAAGACCATCTATTGCTCGATAAAGCTGAATACGCAGTCGGCGGAGTCTGCAATCAGGGCGGACTGGTACCTTGTCAAGAGCGACGAGGCTGATTTCAAGGATATGCTCATCGGCAGCCAGAAGGCTGCAGCGGATGCTCCTTATATAGTAGTTGCCTTTGCACGCTCGGACGCTTTATTGCCCCGCGGCGATTACAGCGTCAGCCTTTTCTATGATGATAAGCTGATGCAGTCGGTGCCGTTCGTTATCCAGGGTGAACCGGCTGCACCGTCTGTGAAGCTTGAAAGCGGCGCCATGTCGACCGTTATAGACGTGCTCAATGGAAAGCCTTTAAACAATGTCAGCGTTTTCCCTGAAGACAGCCCGGTCATATATGGCATCGTCAAAGTCAGCGGAGCTGATTTCAATGACCAGGTTAGCGCCCGCTGGATTTATGAGGGTGGCGAGCTGGGTGGCGACCGCGAGCAGAAGATAGCTGAATCATCCCTAAAAGTCGAGGGACGTGAATTTTTAATCTTTTCCATATCGCCCAGGCAGGGCACATCCTTTCCTATGGGGAGCTACAGCCTGAGGTTCTACGTGGGCGATATCGAACAATTAAAGCTGCCGTTCAGCGTGGTTGAAGCCGGCCTGCTGCCTGCGCTATACATCGGTGAAGCGAACGTATATGCATTTACAGACAAGGAGCAGAAAGAGGTCAATGTATCATCCCGTTTTTCGGCGGATACTCCCGAGATCCTCTTCAGGGCCAGGATCTATAATGCCCCCCCGGGTACCCGGGTGACTGTTCAGTGGATTATTATCAGCAGCGATGAAGCCGGTGTCGATGACTACCAGATTGCTGAAGACGAGAATACCTTTGTCGGCACAGTGGAGGTTGTAGCAAGGCTGACCACAAGCAAGGGGGAGCTGATTAAAGGTGATTACTCGGCGAGGCTTGTGTTCAACGGCGAAGAACGATTATTAATCCCCTTCAAAGTTCAGTAGGGCGAGCAGTTGATTTGACGAGTTGTGCTTCTCAAACGCAGTTTGCTCGTCCGGTCGGCCTGTGGTGTTCTCTTGTCATTGCTGAGACTCTTTTAGCGCCCGCTGCTCCAGTTTCCTGGTATATAGTTCCCACTCAGCTTTCTCCAGGCCGCCGGCCTTCCACAGTATAAATGTACAAACTTTAGCGCCTGCAGGTATGGTGCATGTGAACTTGACCTGCCAATCACCGCTGATCCAGCCGGTCTCAAAGAACGCATCCAGCATGCCCTGTACCAGATAACGCTGGACACGGCAGTCGAAGGCGGAATAATGGTCCTGGTGCGGGCACCAGATGATGTCGAAGCTGATCCTGTCGTCGGCGTCGATACGCGGCTCTTCCAGCGATGCATATACTATGCGATTGACGACCGTAGCAAAGAAGCTGACCAGCTCTGCTTCACTCAAGCCCTGCGGTTTACTCAGCCCGGTGAAAAGCTGCTCCCCCACTTCGTGGCCGACTCTGCGCAGAGCCCCGTTTACCAGTTGTTGCCCCTGCTCTCCGAACTCTTTTTCGCAGTCTTTCAGTATGCGGACAACGGACATGGCCTGCATTGTCCCCCATTGCCAGAGCACTGCCGGATCGTAGTCCGTCTTCTCCAGCACCTCGTCCCTCAGGCGGCTCAAACCCGGCTGATAAGGCTGGTTAAATCTGAATTTTGCCCAGTTGTTCTCACTGCGATGTTCCCAGTGCGCCATTTTTCATCTCCTTATTCGGGCGGAGTTAGATATATTACTACGGACAGCGGGTTTTTGACAGCCTGTGGATGTACGAAGTACACTCAAATATTATGTCAGGGCGAAAGAAAACAGGACCTTCCTGGTTCGATAATCTCAAAATAAGCGTTAAGCAGGCGCTGGGCATGAAGGTGATCCTGTGCGATTCCTGTAAGTACGACTGGCGAGGGGCATGCCATCAGCCGGCCCGGCCCAACGCGGTCTGGTGCCCGGATTACGCCCGGCGTGGTTCATAAAAGAAGTCAGCCGGGTTACTAATTCTGTGATTGTGCAGGTGGTTGGGCCACTCTAAGGGGTATCCTGCTCATCTCGTGCCCTTCGACCAGGACATGTATTGAGTATACGCCGTACTTGGGAAACTCCACTCCATCGAAGCGCATGGCTATACGGCCGGTGCTCTCAGTTCCCGCCGGAGGACGCGGTATGTTGAGCGTACCTTTGATAGGAGGAATGATCTGCTTTCCATCGTCGTCGATGAGGTGTACCTCGAAGTTTTTTTCACCCGCTTCAACGACGTTGGCGCGCAACTGGATGACCAGGAAGAAATTTGGGTGCCTGACAGGTACGCGGCCTGCCATAATGGTATCGAATCCTATGCCGAGCGCGTTGACCTTGTTGGTAGCCTCAGCATAGTCGCAGATAAAAGCGAAATCCACCTGCATGGCCCCATAATTCTATCACGTTTAGAGGGCGGTCTTTCACCGTACCAGTCCGAAGGGCAGGCATGCCGCAAACTTTGACTGTGCAGATAGCGGATGATATTATAGCTTTAGCCCGGCGCGAACGGGCATCATATGGATAGTGAACGTACCATATACTTCATATTAATACTGGTCTGCCTCCTTCTATCTGCTTTCTTCTCCAGCGCCGAGGTGGCCATTGTTTCGCTGAGCCGTATAAGGGTCAAGCATCTGCTCAGCCACGATGTGAAGTTTGCAGATATACTGGAGAGCTTCCAGAAACAGCCCGGCATGTTCCTCTCCGCCATATTGCTGGGGAATAACGTTGTCAATATCGCTGCAGCGTCTCTGGGCACGATTATTGCAGTGGGCTTTTTCGGCCCTAATATGGGCGCGCTGGTTGCCACAATATGTATAACAATATTGGTACTGGTGCTGGGCGAGGTAATCCCCAAGACTGTCGCGGCCCATAACGCGGAGAAGATGGCGCTGGCCTACAGCATTCCCGTGCAGCTTCTTATCTGGATACTTTACCCGTTTGTGTGGGTGTTGAATAAGATCGGCGCCGGCTTCACCCGCATGGTGACCGATAACGGCGAGGCAAGGATGACCGTGGATGAGGCTGAGATACGCACTGCCATAGATGTCGGCGAAGCCGAGGGGGTCTGGAAGGAGACGGAAGCCGATATGATACATAAGGCTTTTGAATTCCCCGACCGGCCGGTCAGCGACGTGATGCAGCCGCGAACGGAGATTTCGTTTATCGAGGAGGGCACTTTACTGGAGGAATTTCTCCAGACTTACAGCGAGCATCCCCATTCGAGGTTCCCGGTTTACAAGGAGAGTATGGATAATGTGATGGGAATGCTGACGGTTAAGGATGTGCTGATGGCTATAGCCCGGAGCGAAATAAAGGACAGTGATCCGATCGATGGTCTGGTACGTCAGGCCTATTTCGTGCCCGAGACCAAGCGGCTGGGCGAGGTGCTGGCTGAGATGAGAGACCATAACTTTCATATGGCAATCGTCATAGATGAGTTCGGCGGCGTGGCCGGCATTGCTAATCTCGAGCACCTGGCTTCTGAGATCATGGGAAGCATCGGAGACGAAATGGTGGCCGGCGAGAAAGAGATCATCCCCATAGATGCAAATACCTACGATATCGATGGGGGTCTCAGGGTGGAGGAAGCCAACGACGAGCTTGACCTGGACCTTCCCGAGGGTGATTACGACACTGTTGCCGGTTTTATCCTCAGCCATCTCGGGCGCATTCCGAGAAAAGGCGAACATTTCAAGTATCGTGACCTCAGGATCACTATTACGGAGATCGTCAACCGCAAAATCGAGCGCATCACCATAACCAGGGAAAAGAATGCACCGTCTGCGACTTAAGTTCAGCCGCGGCCTACAGCTTAAATTCCTTTCGCATCTCGACTTGATGAGGCTCTGGGAGCGCGTATTTCGCAGGGCGGGTGTGGAACTTGCCTACTCCGAGGGCTTCAGCCCCCATCCCAGGATCTCCCTGGCCGCTCCCCTGGCTGTGGGCGTGACCAGCAAATCCGAATTGATGGACGTTTTTCTAAGCCGACGCATCACTCCCGGCAATTTCCTTCAAAAAGTTGCCCCGCAACTGCCTGATGGCATTTCGATTATCGATGCCCAGCCGGTCAGCCTTGAAGCTCCATCGCTGCAATCACGTCTGCGCTACGCCGAATACGTGGTCGAAGTGGAATCACAGCAGGGGGCAGAGAACATCGAACGCTCGCTTAAATCGTTGCTGGCTCTGGAAACTCTGCCCTGGCATCATTCCCGCGACACGGGTGAACGTTTTTATGATCTACGGCCATTGCTCGACGACCTTTGGATGGCAGGGGAAAAAGATGAGGTATACATGATCGGTATGCGGCTGCGCTGCGATTCTTCCGGATCGGGCAGGCCGGAGCAGATCATCAAGGCCCTTGGATTCAGCGGATTCCCCTCATCGATTCAGAGGACGAAGCTCGTCTTTACGTAAAAAGCGGCGGGCGCACTTGAAGGACCTCTCTTGACGTGTTTACCATGCAGGCGCATTTTTTCAAAACGCCGGTAATTTTAAATTTCCAACTTGAAGCAATATAATAAGCCGTTATCCTGAATGGAGGAAAGACGAGATCAAGCTATACCTTATAAGGCACGGCGAGACTACCTGGAACCAGCAGCGCATCATCCAGGGCAGCGGCAGCGACACGGACTTGAGCGAGAAAGGTAAGGCGCAGGCTGAGAGGCTGGGTGAGGCCATGCGCGATTATTCGCTGACGGCCGTGTATTCGAGCCCGCTCAAACGCGCACTTGACACCGCCCACGCCGTGGCCGGTCCGCACAAACTGGAGGTCGTATCCGAGCCTGATCTGAGGGAGATACACGTGGGGGAGATGGAGGGTATGTCGCTTGATACTTTCGGTCAGAATTTCAGCCAGTTTCTGGTAGACTGGCAGACCAAAGGAGACGCCGTCGATTTCAAGGGCGGCGAGAATCTCGGCCAATTCAGGGATAGGGTGTGGGCGACCATCAAACGAATTGTGGAGGCCAATCCCGGCGGCAGTGCCGCAGTGGTCTCACACTACTTTGTAACTGCTACAGTAGTATGCACCGCGCTCGGGATGCCTCTCACTCACCTCGTACGAGTACGCATACAGCCCAGCAGCCTGACTATTCTGGATTTTAAACAAGATCATCCACCGCGACTTCTGCTGCTGAGTGATATCTGTCATTTAAAGGAGTTATAGCTTGCCTGCCGACAGCAACGCTCTCGAAAAACGCATAAGCGGTTTTATCAGGGAATACGGGCTGATATCGGGTGGCGAGAAGGTAGTGGTGGCGGTATCGGGTGGGCCGGACTCGGTATGTATGATGCATGTACTTAACAGTTTGAAGGAAGTACTGGATATTCAGGTGCACGTAGCCCACCTTGATCATGGACTGCGCAGCGAGTCCGGGGCAGATGCGGAATACGTTGCGAATCTGGCGTCTTCCCTGGGAATACCAACTACGATCGAAAAAAGAGACGTGGCTGAATGGCGAAGTAAGAGAAAAATCTCTCTCGAGGAAGCCGCCCGTGAGGTGAGGTATCGTTTTCTGGGCGATACAGCTAGGCAGACCGGGGCCAAGCGTGTGGTGGTCGGGCATACGCGAGACGATCAGGCCGAGACAACGCTCATGCATATTTTGCGGGGATCCGGCATACAGGGCCTGCGCGGTCTGAGGCCGGCGTCGCACATACCGTATGGCGCCGGAGAGGACGGTATCTGGGTGATCCGGCCTCTTCTCGAGATCACCAGACATGAGACCGAAGCCTATTGCACTGCGAATGGCCTGCAGCCGCGAAAAGACACCTCCAACGATCAGGTGCGATTTTTGCGCAATCGGATACGGCTCGAACTGATACCGCTGCTCAGACAGTACAACGCGGATATCGACGGTGCCCTGTTGAGACTGGCGGACCTGGCTGGCGAAGACACTGACTTTATCGATGAACAGGCTGCCGCTGTATGCAGGTCGCTGGTGACCGGCGAAGGACACCTGACATGTCTCGATTCAGGCAAGTTACGCGGGCTTCCGCTGGCGCTGCAGCGCAGGATATTTCGCATTATGATTGAACGTGCCTGCGGGAGCTTGAAAGATATCGAGTCCGTTCATGTTGACGCCCTGATCAGGCTGCTGTTTTCAAATACGGGCAGGAGCGTGTATCTGCCTGGAGGTGCGGTCGTTACCAACGAGCGGAATCGTATGGTCGTGACGGCTCCCGGTACGTCGGCCTGCCCCTGGCCGGTCCTGGACTGCGACTATGTGCTCAATATACCGGGCGAAACAAAGCTGCCCGGCTGGTTGGTGTCAGCCACCATAATGAGTGAGAATTTCTTTAAGGACGATGACATATTCAGCGCAAGCTTTGACCTGGCCAGGATCGGCAGGCGTCTCAGCGTAAGGGGGCGCAGAGCAGGGGACCGCTTTCACCCCCTGGGCATGGCGCACGGCCGCAAATTGCAGGACTTCATGGTCGACTCCTCCATACCGCGCTCATGGCGAAACAGCGTCCCCGTCGTATGTTCTCCCGAACAAATAGTCTGGATTGTCGGCTGGCGCATAGATGACCGCGCCAAGGTTACGACCTCTACTCAGGAAGTGCTCCGGCTGGATTTTCACAGGGCGGAATGAGGCTGGATGAAACATAAACAACGTATGGATTTTCAAAGGCACTCCACCCCGGAGGGAAAAGCCGGCGTCCATCCGGAGCTCGATCTGCATGCCTTAACTGTAGATGAGGCCCTTCCTATGATCCATGGATATCTCAACGATGCCTGCCTGGCAGGGTTGAAGGAAGTCAGGATCGTACACGGCAAGGGGACGGGCGCTCTGCGGCAGGTTGTGATGCGTGAACTGAAAAGCCACCCGCTGGTGAAGTCTTTCCGCACAGGTAGCCGATACGAAGGCAGCACCGGTGCAACCATTGTGGAATTGTAAATGCTGTTAAAGTAGACGATGCAGGGGCGGATCTTCAGATCCGCCCCTGCTCTTTTAACTGCCGAAAATCATTCAGTTGTTGTTGTTGTTACCGGAAGAGTACTGGTCACATTTGCTCCGGTCGTTGCGGACACCGGCGGGAAATAGCCTGCTCGTGTAATTGCAGCCCTGTAGCCGTCCTTGAAGGCGGCCAGCATATACTGGCCGGACGACGGGAAGCTGTACGAGACCTGGCCTGCGCTGTCCGTGTTGCCGACCAGCACACCGTTTTCTTTGACTCTGGCGGCATCGTTTCCTGCCCGGATCAGCTGCGCCTTAAAGTTATTGGTTGTGGGGGGCAGCTGTTTTATAGCCCTGTTGTTTTCTACTTTAAGTGAATAAACTGCGGCTCCCTCCACCGGCTGGCTGCTGCCTTTTTCTGTAACCAGTACGCCGGAAGACTGACCGGTTGTTAAGTTGATGGTTGCCTTTATCTCCAGCGACTTCGATGCCGTGTCAGATTGGACATTGATCCTGCGGGCACCCGGAAGGTAGCCGTTCTTTCTGGCCAGCAACATGTATGTGCCGGCATCCGTGAACGTGTAAACGACCTCCCCGGCGCTGTTGCTGCTGCCCAGTACTATCTCCCTTTTACCCAGCCTGCCGGCCAACGCGTCCTCCTGCTCGGTATCGATCATAATAGGAGCCTGCTGGCTTATGACCATCCGGGTGGTGGTGCCGTTTTCTGCCGGTATCGGCGCCGGCCTAACGACTGGCTTGATAATACCGCTTGTTTTAATAGCACTGATTGTGGCATTGTCCACTGCCGGGCCGGAGCTGCCGCCGGTCACTTTAACCGTGATCTGTTGACCTGCCGGGGTAGAGGTTGGAGCCTGCAGGATCAACCTGAGCTTCAGGTTTTCATTTTTCTGTTTGGCCTGCAACCTGGCAAAGCCGGGTGTATAGCCGTCTTTAGTGGCTATTAATATATACCGGCCGGCCTCGGATACCGTAGCTATTAGTCTGCCGTCGCTGCCGGAAGTACCGAGTAGTGTCCCGTTGGACTCCATCAGAGCTTCAACCTCGCCGACAAGGGTAGTATAATTGTCTGTGCCAGCCGGGCCGACCCTATTCTCCGTTTTTATGGCGTAGACCGGGGCTCCTGCAATTGTCTCGTGGCTGGGCCTGCTCAAAACGGTGATAGTTACCGGCTGGCCTACCACCACAGGATTATCAACCTTGATCGTCAGCGCATGTTTTTTTACGGAAGGGGGCACTTTATTTTTGCCTGAATCCGCCCGGACTGGAACAGCCGCGGGCAGGGCCATTGTTATCCCGATCAATAGTGTTAAAAGACCTGAAATAATGTATTTCAAATTACAGCCTCCTTTATAGATGATGTTGCCATGTCGGTCATGATCACTTCGTTTAAGTGCACATGTGTACCTCCTTCGACGTGCGTCACGCCTTATATAACGCAGGGTGCAACGAATTGTTTATGCGCAGGCGGGATGCTTGACAGGTCAACTTGCTCCTGCCATAGTATATGGATACAGGTTGCCTTTGCAGGTAGCAGAGAGTAATTTTGATGGATCCCGAGTCAGAAGGTTGTGAGCTTCACCGGCAATTCGATGTGCTGGTATGTACGGGCGAGCTGGTATTCAGCGGTAAAATGCGCTGCGATTTCAGCCAGCGTTTAATAGATGCCTTGAATGAAGGCATCAGAACGGAAACACGATCGCGCTTAATGGATTTTCTAACTCTGTCGGATGTCACGGTAGGTGATTTAAAGGGCGGTAAAACGACGGTATCCCACCTGCACATATCCAAAAACAACATAATATTCGTGGCTCAGGCCATGAGCGCAACTCCCGACAAACCGCTCACAACATATCCGTTCAGCCAGAAGCTGCCGGTGACGGTCATGGCCTATGCAGCCGGGGCCGCGACCATACAGTTCAAGATCAACGGCTGTATCTACATAGAATCCTGGGGCCATATAACCGATACACTGGAAACCGAGGAGCGTTTTATACCTCTGACACAGGCGAAGATAGAGCCGGCCATGCCCGGCAAACGGTCTCGCTTCGATTTTATCGCGCTCAATAAGGAGCGCATCGTAAGCATCGGCGAGATACCTGGCAAATGAATCGCATTCCCGCTTCATACACTTGATATCCTGAAAAACCTGTATTTCGGTAGTCAACGGACTTGAGACAGCTAAATGTTGTAAAATAGCCACAGGGCGCTGGATATGACCGATGACGAGGTTCAGTTAAAAAAGATACTGAGGGAGCTTTTCCGCAGCCAGCTGTTTGCTGCGATGGCCACGCAGCAACTGACACGCCCATACAGCAACCTGGTCGCCTTTGCCTCTACAGATGACCTCAAGAACATAATATTCGCTACCAGGCGCGCCACCAACAAATATTCCAACCTTCTATCCAACAACAACGTCTCGATGTTGATCGACAACCGCACCAACCGGGATTCGGATTTTCGCAACGCCATAGCGGTCACCGTCATCGGATCTGCGGAAGAGGTGAAAGGGAATGAGTTGGAGAGCCTGCGCTGCCTCTACCTTATTAAACATCATAACCTTGAGAAATTCGTCCATTCCCCTGATTCAGCGCTTTTTAAAATAAAGGCCAAAAGATACTATATTGTGCGTAATTTCCAGGAAGTAATGGAACTCAAGGTGGAGGGCTGAGATACATTGTCCACAACGGCCGGTGAATCGTCGTTTTATGCGGCGCCTGCGGGCAGGTCGAAGTGGAGATAATCGAGGGAAGGAATCCCCTGATCGAGGCCCTAAAAGCCGGCCGGCCGGTCAGTAAGATAATGCTGGATAGCAATATCAGAAGGCACGGGGCCGTGGAACTGATCTTAAACCTGTCAAGGGCCAGAGGAGTCCCCGTTGAATTCGTTGACAGACGGATATTGGAAAAGCAAAGCTCCACAGGCTCAAGCCAGGGTGTAATAGCCTTCGCCGAAGTAAAAGAATTAATCGACCTGGGCGAACTGATCGACATCTCGCTGGTAAAACCCGACAAGCCTTTGTACCTGTTACTGGATGGTATTGAGGATCCCCATAATCTGGGAGCCATATTGAGGACCGCCGAGGCCACAGGCGTTCACGGGGTCATTGTCCGTGAGCGGAGGGCTGCCGGCATTACTCCGGCGGTGGTCAAAGCGTCGGCAGGAGCTGTAGAGTATGTGAATATAGCCAGGGTAGCCAACATCGCCCAGGCTGTGGTTACACTCAAGAAAAACGGCATATGGGTTACGGGCATAGACATGGACGGGCAGACCGATTACCGCGCCATGGATTTCACGCTGCCGACGGCCATAGTGATCGGAGGTGAGGGGCGGGGCCTGTCGGATCTGGTACGCCGGAGGTGTGATTGGGTGGTCTCCATACCGATGAAGGGCAAGATAATGTCACTTAATGCTTCTGTGGCGGCTGCTGTGGTTATGTATGAAGCGCTCAGGCAAAGAGACGGTCCGCCGACACGGCAGAAACCCGGAATTAATATATGAGAACTGAATCATTGACTGCGAGCGGATAAGTCGCTACAGCTAAAGGCTAGAACGAGAAACCGTTCTCGCGGAACAGGCGAAGGCAGATGGCGGCAACGTCTCCGTCATATAGAACTCCGGCTTTTTCTGAGATCTCCTGCAGTGCCGCCTCTATGCCCAGGCCGGGTCGGTAAGGCCGGGGAAAAGTCATGGCTTCGACTACATCGGCCACCATCAGGATTCTGGCATCGATGCAAATCTCGTCCCCTTTCAGTCCGCGAGGATAGCCCGAGCCGTCCAGCCTCTCGTGATGCTGCAACGATACTTCGGCAATCGGCCAGGGGAACTCCACCGGCTTGAGCATTTCGTAGCTGCCCTGAGCATGTGTCTGGATAATCTGGCGCTCTATAGCTGTCAGCGTGCCCGGTTTGCTGAGAATCTCCATCGGCACGTAGACCTTGCCTATATCATGGATCTTTGCGGCTATCTCAATGCCTTCCAATTGATCCTGGGACATCCCCATTTCTCCGGCTATAGCGACGGCCAGCTTTGCAACGCGCTCCTGGTGGCCTGCGGTATACGGATCTCTCATCTCGATAATGCGTGCCATGGCCGCAACTATATCGCGCACCGTCTGATGAAGCTGTTCAAGGCTGCTCTCAACCTGCTCTTCTGTGCGCCTCAGGTAGCCGATCTCCTCATCCTGCGCCTCTTTTTCTGCGACCTCAGCCTTCTTATGCGTGGCGAGATCGATGATGGTTGCCGTTAATTGTCCCGTACCCTGCACCGGGCTCATATATACGACTACGTCCCTGGTAGAGCCGTCCCTGCAGGCGAATTTGAACTCGAAGGTGCTGGGGGCGGATTCGGGATCGATCTGGCGCAGCAGGTGATAGCGTTTAAGCCTGGGCTGGTCATCGGCGGCCACAAATTCTATCCAGCTTTTCTTCCCCTCGACTTCCTCTTTTGAATAGCCGGATAGAGCCTCAAAGCCGGTGTTGACTGCCGCTAAAGTTGTATCCTGGTTAATTAACATGACGGCAGTGGCAGCGATGTCAAACGGCATTGCCGACTGCGGCGGTTCTTGGCGTGCCGAGGTTGCAGGGCCGGTCTCCAGCGTCACCTTCGCAGATGGTTGTTCCGCCTGATCGTCAGACACCCTGAAGCTGAAGATCAGGCAGGCCGGCGTTCCCAGCTCGTTATCTATCCAGGCGATCCGCATGCGGCAGGGCAGTTGAGAGCCATCCTTTCGCTGCAGAGTAATATCCATCTCCTTATGCTGCTTATTGCTGACGCAGTCCATGATGCCGGCCCGGATATCTCGAGGCTGTGAGTCAGGTATAAGACTCTCAAGGCCGTTTCCCAGCAAGTCCCCCTTTTCGCATCCAAGCAGAAGTAGCAGCTTTCCTGATGTGTGTGTAATATGGCAGTCAAGGTCCGTTATGGCGACAGGTTCCAGCGAAAGGTCGACCACCTGGCGATAAAGACGCTCCTCTTCTTTTAAACCGTCCTCAATCCTTTTCTGCTCGGTTATATCCTGGAAATGGATGATGAAATACGACGGGCCGGCCTCATTATCTCCGATAAGCGATATGCTCATGGCCACCCATATAATTCGTCCGTCTCTGGCCTGCAGCCGCCTCTGTATCGGTAATTCCGGTTTATCCAGCGACAGGAAAAGAGACATGATATCGCCGCCTGCTTCCCGCTCCTGAGTCGGCAGCATATCATCATAACGGCTCTCAAGTATCTCCCTTTCCTCGTAGCCAACCATATCGCAGAAGGACTTGTTGACCTTGAGGAAGATACCTTCCATGCTGATAATGGTGAGGCCGGTGGAGAGATCCTCGAAAGCAAGCTGGAAGCGCCTTTCAGCCTCATGCCAGGCTTTTTCTACCGAGTGGTGCTCCGTTATATCCAGCCAGTGGCCCAGCGTCAGCCAGTTTCCGCCATATTTGAAATAAGTAATCTTTTCGGCTATCCATCGCTTCTTACCTTCGCGGGTGGTGATTTTAAACTCGTGGCTGGTGCCTTCGTCTTCTTCAAAGAGAGAGGCTATGTTCTGCTTCGGTTTCTGCCGATAGCGCGGATTGATCAGGCGCTGGTAGTCCTTGCCGGACAGCTCGTCCTGGCTGTAGCCGGTGATATGGCGGAACTCGATATTAGTGTAAATAAACTTGCCGTCGCGCGTGATATAAATACCTGCAGGAGAGTTCCTGAAAAGGGCGGTACAAAGTTCTGCCGCCGCCTCCGGCAATATTCTCAGGACATCTGTCCTGTCGGAAATCACGTCCATAAAACTGCTCCGGGTTACCTGCATCCGCCCTCCTGTGATCCCTTGCCCGTAATCGATACAGGGAATAACCAGACTTTACCCGACTATTTTACATTGATTGTCTGAATCAGTAAAAAATTGCATCTGATAAGCATGGTTGGGAAATGCTATAATAATGGCATCCACAGACAGAAACTGGCAATAAGTTTGCCCGGGAGTTTATTATGAGAACAACTTTCCTGACTCTGATTATAGTTGCGGTATTGGCTCTATGCACGATCCCGGCCTGTGTTCCCCAGCAGGAATTGCCGGCAGACATTCCCATCGGCTGCGTTTTATCTCTTACCAGCGCACCGGCTGCCGGCCCCAATTTGGTTAAGGCCGCCCAGCTTGCAGTGGATGAGATCAATGGGCGTGGAGGCCTGGATGGCAAAAAGCTCCGTCTTGTCATAGAGGACCAGGGGCCGTCTGCGGCCACCGCGCTTTACGCAATTCACAAGCTGGTTGAAGAACAGAAAATTCAGGTCATGGTAGGCTGCGACAACAGCGAAGCCGTGATGTCGGCAGGACCATACCTGGAAAGCAAGGGAGTACTGCTCGTATCGCCATCAGCAACGTCCAGCGCCCTCTCCGATTACAGCTGGTCTAAGTGGACTTATAGAACCTGCCCCAGCGATTCTTTGCAGGGGGGTGTTGTTTCCAGTCTAATTAAAGATAAAGGCTATAAAAAGGTTGCCATGCTTGTCCAGGATACGATCTATGGCAAAGGGATTGAGGCGATGGCCAGGGATTATTTAAAGGGAGATGCGGAGATCGTCGCATCTCTGGCGTATGACCCTGCCAAGCTAAGCTATCTGTCGGAGCTTAATACTATTAAGGAAGCCGGGCCGGATTGTGTACTGCATGTCGGGCTGTACGCCGATGGAGCCGTTGTCTACGCGCAGGCGCTCAAGACCGGCTTGGATAATCTACCCTGGATAACGGTGGACGGTTCTTACGACATGCCGTTGGATAAGTATCTCGACGCTACCAGGTTTATGGAAAAGGCTGTGACGGGAACTGTGCCGGTGCCGGACAAGCAATCCGCCGTTTACAAAGCTTTCGCCTACAACTTCAACAATGCATATCAATTCGCTCCCACCATTTATTGCGATACCATCTATGACAGTATCAACCTGATCGCATTAGCTCTGCAAAAGGCTAATACCTATAAAGGTGGCGCGATCAGGGATGCGCTGTTGGCTGTCGGAAACAATTATCCCGGGGCCAGCGGTTCCATAACTTTCAACCCGTCCGGTGAACGAACTGCAGGAAGCTATGGCATCTGGAAGGTCGTGGTGAAGGGCACACAGTACGAGTATAGCATTTCAGATGACATAATCAACCTGGGCCAGCTTTAAGAAGACCGATAATGCGGGATTTGATGGGCCGTATTTAGTGGCCAACGTATTTCTTAATGGCCTGTGCAGGTTGACTATCAGTGCGGCATGCCGTCAGCCGAGAAATGGGGATAGTCTTGGGTGATGACGAATTTTGCCCACTTTCCTATATGGCCGTATTGTAAGTGGCATTTCTGGCAGAGTATGACGCAGTTATGTAGCGAAGTATCGCCGCCCAGTTCAGCCGGCTTCTTAAGGTGGGCGTAGCCGGAATCTACTTCTATCGCGTTGCCGCAATACGCGCAGACCCTTTTCTGCCGTATGAAAGCCTTGTCTTTTACGTCCTGAGCGAATTCTTTGGGGCTCATTTTTCAAGTTTACCTTAAGCTGACTGCATCTCTAAATTAATCCAATTTAAGCATAACCGGCAGCCTATTTCAATCCGGCCGGTCAATCTCGCTTTTCACAGCCCGGATGACATCAGGTAATTTCGCTTCTATAACAGGTGAAAGGCGAAGGCCGTGAGATACATCGGCGGGCTCGATACCGATCACAGTTACCTGCGGAGGTTGCTGTCCGAGTTGTCTGATAAGTTTCAGGCTATCGAGTATGCCCATCCCGTGCAAAGAAGTGGTTGTCCCGTCAGCTATATTTTTTTCAGGCAGGTCAAAGCGGTAAATATCGCCGGGGAGTCCGCCGCCCCGTAGCGCGTCCACAATAATTAGCCTGTCAACATCGTCGTCCAATAGTGATATGAGATCCGGGCTGGTACCTCCATCTATGAGGCGGACGCCGCTGTATTTGCCCTGTCCCCGCATCTCCATAACGGTGCGAACGCCGATGCCGTCATCGCGGCAGAGCAGATTGCCGATGCCAAGTACCATTATGCCCGGCCTCTTCATATATTGCTCAACATATGCGCGGCAGTATCTCTCCAACAGGCATATCAACGATGCGCGATGATCCAATACGGGTCTTCATCACCACCCTGCCCCTGTGCTCGGCCGTTACTTGGCCGATGGCCACCGCATGCCGGGCGTATTTGTTCTTCTTCATAGCTGACAGGACTTTGCCGGAATCAGCTTCAGTCACCGCGGCAATTAGCTTGCCCTCGTTGGCTATATAGAGGGGATCGAGTCCAAGCAATTCGCAGGCCCCACGTACACCATCGTGAACGGGGATTTTTTCCTCTTCTATGATAATGCCGACATCTGACTGTTTGGCGAATTCGTTGAGAGTCGAGGCCAATCCTCCCCTGGTAGGATCGCGCAGGCTGTGAATATTTTTGCTGACAGAAAGCATTGCCGATACCAGATGGTTCAGGGGAGCACAGTCGCTGGCCACAGGTAGAGAAAGATGCAAACCCTCGCGCTGGCTCATCACGGCCATCCCGTGTTCGCCGATGCCCCCGCTCAAGATTATTTTATCGCCCGGCCTGGCATTGGAGCCGGATATATCTGTGCCGCCTTCGATCAAACCGATGCCAGCAGTATTGATAAACAGGCGGTCTGCTTTGCCGCGATCTACAACTTTAGTATCGCCCGTGACTATCTGGACACCTGCCTCCGCAGCGGTATCTTTTACGGATGCCATAATTTGCCGCAGGTCATCGATATCCAGCCCCTCTTCGATTATCAGCGCCAGGCTTATATAGAGCGGCCTTGCTCCGCTCATGGATAAATCGTTGACCGTGCCACAGATAGCCAGCCTGCCTATATCCCCACCCGGAAAGAAAATAGGACTGACTACATAGCTGTCGGTGGTGAATGCCAGTCTGCCTGACATCTCCAACACGGCTGAATCGTCCATATGTGCGAGCACTGGGTTCATAATAGAGGGCGCCAGCACTTTGGAGATGAGATCGTGGCTCAATCTGCTGCCGCTTCCGTGGGCCAGTAAAATCTTTTCACCCATCGTATACTCCGTACTGATAATAGGCGGCACAGCTTCCCTCCGAAGAGACCATACAGGGACCCACCGGATTTTCCGGCGTACATGCTTTACCGAACAGCCCGCAGTCCAACGGCCTGATGACGCCTCGCAGTATCTCCCCGCAGCGGCAGCCGGAGTGCTCTCTAACGGGGGGCAACTCGACCTCGAACCTCCGGGTGGCGTCGAAGCGGTCGTATCTGTTTTTCAGGCTCAATCCGCTTTGTGGGATGTCTCCTATACCTCGCCAGCAGGCATCTGCGGTATGGAAGACGCCATTCATTAAATCCTGCGCCCTGACATTACCCTCCGGCTTGACGCCGCGTGTATATGCAATGTCGACACGCGCGATGCCGTCTTCGATCTGCTGAACCAGCATCTCGACTGCCTGTAAAATATCTACAGGCTCAAAGCCTGCAACAACACATGCCACGCCGTAGTCCCTGGCATAGGCTTCATAAGGCTTCGTCCCTATAATCGTACTGACATGGCCGGGGCAGATGATGCCGTTCAGGCGGATCTCACCCAGGTCGAGCAATGCCCGCATGGCGGGGGGCGTCATTTTGAGATGGCAGAGGACGTAAAAGTTATCGATCCTCTCCCTTTCCGCCTGCAGAACAGCAGAGGCCACGGTGGGCGCCGTTGTCTCGAACCCCACACCCAGGAAGATCGCTGCCCTGTCAGGATTATCACGGGCTGCCTGCAATGCGTCCTGGGTGGAATATACAATGCGGATATCTCCGCCTGCCGCGCGGGCCTGCTGCAGGCTTGAATAGCTGCCCGGCACTTTTAGCATATCTCCAAAAGTCGTGATGATCACACCGGGGACCTGGGAGAGGGCGATGGCCCTGTCGATATCGCGATTGGCTGTAACGCACACAGGGCATCCGGGACCGGAAAGCATCTCGATATGCGGGGGTAGTAGCTGTCTGATGCCGTTTCGCATTATGGCTACGGTATGCCCGCCGCAGAACTCCATGAGACGTGCCGGCCTGGTGGAGATCCGTGCAATTTTATCGGCCAGCTTGCGGGCCAGATCCGGATCGCGGAATTCGTCGATGAATTTCATCAGGCCACAATTGTACTTGAACGAAATGGATAGGTACAGCCGATCTCATCCGGCAGGGCCAGGGCCCGTTGTAAGCTATCGGGCTCAGCGCCAGTCGGCTAATCCTGTATCACTGCATTCGCTACGCGTTATACGGGTTTGATTGCTGCCGTCGGCGTTCATTATATAGATTTCCCCGTTATCGTTGATGCAATCACGTTTGGAATAAAAGACGATCTTGCTGCCGTCCGGAGACCATGCAGGATACTTGTTATCGGTCAGGCCGGACGTTAAGCGGGTGCGTCCGCTGCCATCCGGATACATGACGTAAACCTCGAAATTGCCGTTTTCGTTGGATTGAAAGGCTATACGGTTTCCATCGGGCGACCATACGGGGTATGAATCGACCTGGGGTTTGTCGGTGATCCTGGTCTGGTTGGAACCATCGGAGCGCATGACGTATATCTCGGCGTTGCCGTCCCTATCGCTCATGAAGGCTATACGGTTTCCGTCAGGCGACCAGCAGGGGGCGGCATCTTTAAAAGAGTTATTGGTCAGTCGTACCTGATTGCTGCCATCGGCATTCATTACGTATAGCTGATCATTGCCGTCGCGGTTGGATGAAAAGGCGATCTTTTGGCTATCGGGTGACCATGCCGGGAAGGCATCGTCGGCATCGGTATTAGTAAGGCGTATCTGGTTGCTTCCATCCGCATCGATGGAATAAATGTGCCAGTACCCGTCCATATCTGTGAAAAAGGCAATTATTTTACCGTCGGGCGACCACCGGGGGAACCGTTCCCCCCCGGTCTTGTTTTTAGTCAGCCTTTGCCAGTTGCTTCCGTCTTCATTGGCCGTGTACATCTGAGGGCCCTCATCATCATTGGTGCCGGAGATAAATACCAGCTTGTGCAGGTTTACAGATTGACTGGCAGCTTCGGTTTTGCCCTCTATGGGCACGCTTTCAGGCGTGATATTTTCCGCCGGTGGGGTTGCGATGGTGGTCTGCTTGGGTATATCTGAGGGAGTCTGGTCAGGGACTGCTGCCGGCTCGATAGAGCAGGCCGTGACGACCATGCTGAAGGCTGCAATGATCAAAGCTGATGCTGCTAATAGTCTGTTGATTTTCATCGGATTCCCTCCTCACGAATTAAGAGCGGGCTGTTCCGGGCTCGCCTTATGCCGATCTACTGCAAGGCGCCGCCGCCGTCCGCGGCAACCAGGCGCTCGAGAATATCCAGCGTTTCCTTCGCTTCAGCTTCGTCAAGCACATTAATGGCATATCCTGTATGTAGCAGGACGTAGTCACCTATTTGAGCTTCCGGCGTGAGAGCGATGCTGACCTTTCGGCTGACGCCTCCGATATCAACATCGGCCTGTTCACCTTCGATGTGGGTTATCTTGACTGGAACAGCGAGGCACATTTGATAAAAGTATAACCCAAGGTCCTGGGGCTAACAAATCCCATTTGCCAGCAGAGCTGCAAAAAGCGGATAATATCCGGTTTGATTATCAGGCTATTAAAGGAGGAAATATGACCGGAGCACTGTCAGGAGTCCGAGTTGTGGACTTCAGCCGCATGTATGCGGGCCCATACTGTTCTATGATTCTGAGGGAGCTGGGTGCGGAGGTCATAAAGATCGAGTTCAGGGAGAGTGGTGATGCGTGCAGGACCATCCCGCCGATAACGGAAGGCGGGGAAGGGTATATATTTTCAATCCTGAACCGTGGCAAAAAGAGCATAACGCTGGAACTGAGGGAAAAAGAAGGGCAGGAGATAGCAGGGGAGGTGATCAGGAAAAGCGACGTATTGCTTGAGAACTTCACGCCCGGAGTTATGGACAGGCTGAACCTGGGTTGGGATGATGCCAGCAAGCTGAATTCGAAGCTGATCTATGCGTCCCTTTCCGGCTTCGGGCAGACGGGGCCCAACGCCGGCAGGGCGGCCTATGACACGGTTGCACAGGCCATGGGCGGGCTGATGAGCGTGACAGGCTTCCCAGAAAATCCGCCAACCAAGTGCGGACCGGCCATTGCCGATCTCTCCGGCGGCGCCTATACGGTCATCGCCATTCTGGCAGCCCTTCAGCATCGCAATTCAAGCGGACGGGGACAGCGAGTGGATGTTTCGCTGCAGGATTGCATATGGCTTATGACAGCGGTTGAGACCATTGCACCCTTCGTGCTGAGCGGCCATTCGGCTGGAAGGATAGGCAATATGCACCCCAGCATAGTGCCATGGAACAACTACCACGCTAAAGACGGCTATATTGTCCTTTGTGTGGTGACCATAGGCCAGTGGCAAAAACTGGCTGAGGTTATTGACAGGCCTGACCTGGTCGAAGATCCTGATACACTGTCTCTGGCCTCGCGGGTACAGCGCAGAGAGGAACTGGACAGCATCGTAGCTGATTGGGTTAAGGGCAGGACTGTGGCTGAGATACAGAGAATCATGGATGAAGCGTCATTGCCATGCGCGCCCGTCATGGATACCGAAAAGCTTGTCAGTGATCCGCATATACTCAGCCGCCGGATGGTGGTGGATGTGGAGCAGATGATTTCGGGACCGCTCAAGATGCCCGGCAGTGTTTTCAAGCTGTCAGCCACACCGGGTGATCCTTCAACGCCTGCGCCATTTTTAGGCGAACACAACAGTGATATATATGGCGGTTTACTCGGCTACAGCGAGGCGAAGATCGAGGAACTGATAGGAAAAGAGATTATATAATTTCTCTTCGCAGTCCCGCCATACCGGTTGTCCTGACCTATCGCACGGGACAGGTCAGTCGGCCTGACCGGCCGTCAATGATCTGCCGGCTATGACCGCCTGCCCGAGCGATATGCCCCCGTCATTGGCAGGCACGTTCCTGTGTGTGAGTATTTGAAATCCGCTATGCTTGAGAAGAGAGGTCACCTTGCCCAGTAACAGGCGGTTTTGAAAGCAGCCCCCGCTGAGCGCAACAGTGCTCAGCCCGGACTGAGCCTTTATCTTGAGGCAGACATCCCGTGTCACAGACGCAATTGTATTATGAAACCTCATGCTGATCGTGGCGATCCTGCATCCCCTCAGTATGTCGTTGGCCACACCGCCTATCAGTTCATGCAGCAGGATGATGGTATAGTTCTGATCGCCTGTAAGGGAAAATGGATATAGGCCCTGTTCATCGATTGCATCATAGGCCTGCATCTCCAGTTCGATGGCAGCCTGCGCTTCGTAATCGATAGTGGGGCGAATCGCGGACATGGCCGATACGGCGTCGAAAAGCCTGCCCATACTGGAAGTCAACGGAGAATTGAAGCCGGTTTCGACCTCTCTGCTCACAAGTTCTATCTCATCTCCGCTGATATGATTAAGGAACCCCATCCTGCCGTCGAAGGCGCTATTGCCCAGCAATACCAGCATATAGCTCAATGCCGTACGATAAGGTTTTTTTATAGCGGCTGAGCCGCCGGGCAGAGGGAGATACTCGAGTTGACCGGCCCGTCGAAAGCTTTTGTAATCCGTCACCATGAATTCGCCGCCCCAGATCTTGCCGTCGGTCCCGTAGCCGGTACCGTCGAAGGCCACTCCGATGACCGCCTTATCAACGCCGTTATCGGCAAGGCAGGAGGCTATGTGTGCGTGGTGGTGCTGTATCGGGATCGTCCTCAGGTTGTGCCTTTCCGCTTCTTCCAGTGCATATTTAGTGGGGAGATATTCAGGATGCATGTCGTGAGCTATGGCGACGGGTTGTATGCGGAAGAGCTGTTTATAGAGTTCTACCGTCCGGATGTAGTGCTCGAGGGTTTCAATGTTCTCCATATCGCCGATATGCTGGCTGACGAAAGCGTGATCATCATGGGTCAGGCAGAAGGTGTTTTTCTCCTCTGCTCCACACGCCAGCAACTGGGGTATTTTATGCTCCAGATGAATTGGATAAGGCGCATAACCCCTGGCCCGGCGAATAAGTTGCGGGATTGTGTCCACTACCATAGCTACGCTGTCGTCGTAGGTTGAGTGAATGTCCCTGTTATGCAACAAAAAATAGTCGGCGATCTTTCCCAGCCTGCGAAGCGCCTCGCTGTTCTGACCGGCGATGGGCTCCTCGCTGACATTGCCGCTGGTCATGACAAGCGGAAGGCTTGTTTCACGCATGATGAGATGATGCAGTGGGGTATACGGGATCATGACCCCAAGGTATTTAAGCCCCGGGCCCACCTGTCTGCATATACTGGAGTTCTCACTCCAGCGAAGCAACACAATAGGCGCTTGTGGAGATGAGAGCAGCCTCTCCTCCTCAGCGGTCGGGATACAATGTTTCTTGACCTCTGACATATCCTTTAGCATGACGGCGAAAGGTTTGGAAGGGCGGCACTTTCGCCGGCGCAGCCGAACCACGGCTTCAGCGTCTTCAGCATTGCAAGCCAGTAAAAAGCCCCCCAGCCCCTTGATCGCTACAATTCGACCTTCGCGCAGAAAATCCGACGTTTTTTCGATGATGTCCCGGCAATCCACAGTATGTCCCCGGTTGTCAGTCAGCTGGAGTTGCGGCCCGCATACCGGGCAGGCATTGGGTTGGGCATGGAAGCGCCGGTCCAGCGGGTCGGTGTATTCCTTCTTGCACTCCCTGCACATTTTAAATGAAGACATGGTTGTAAGCGGCCTGTCGTAAGGGATATCTCTGATGATGGTAAAGCGAGGTCCGCAATTTGTGCAGTTGGTGAACGGATAGTGCCGGCGGCGGTTATCCTGTGTAAAAATATCCTCGAGACAGGGAGCGCAGGTGGCGATATCCGGCGAGACAAGCTGATACTTACCGGGATGGGTGACGCTGCTGCGTATCTTGAAGCCGCGATAGCCGGCAGGCCTGTCGAATTCTACGGATAGACTCTCGATTTTGGACAGCGGCGGCGCCTCTGCCTCAAGGCTGGAGATAAAGAGGTCAAGTTTTTTTCTGGCACCCTCGACCTCGATCCTGACATCCTCCGAGGTATTGCAGACCCAACCGGTCAGTTTATATTTTTTAGCCAGACCGTAAACGAATGGGCGGAAGCCTACACCTTGTACCACTCCCCTGGCACTGATGCGGGCAAGCTGAGTTTCATTGATGGCCGGCATAGGGATCAAGTTGAATTGTACTTCAAGAGGTAAATGCGGGCAAGAAGAACCGCCTCTCAATATTTATACTTATTTACTTTTGGTTAAACCTGACTTATACTGTGGATAATTTTGAAGGAAACGGTTAGCGGCTGTACATAAATATTGAGACAAATCAAGTCTACCGATTCCTGTATATCACTTGAGAATAGATGCAGGGTAAGATCAGCAAACAGGTAACTGTTGAGAGAGACATCGGAGAATTGGAGCTCAACGATGTAATTGATATACGGGCTATTCAAGATCTTACAGATTATTTTTACGAGATCACCAATATCGGTATAGGAATCCTGGATATCAAAGGTAATATTCTGGTCTCGGGGGGGTGGCAGGATATTTGCAGCAAATTTCACCGCGCGCATCCTGATACCTGCGCCAATTGTCTGGAAAGCGATACACATCTGGCACGGGAAGTCGGGTTCGGGACGTTCAAGCTTTACCGCTGCAAGAACGGCATGTGGGATGCAGCCACAGCCATCGTTGTTGGTGGAAAACACCTGGGCAATTTATACTGTGGCCAGTTTTTCTTCGATGACGAAAAGCCTGATTGCGAATTTTTCCGCGCACAGGCCCGCCGCTGCGGATTCAACGAGGCTGATTACATGGCTGCACTGGGCAGGGTGCCCCGACGGAACCGGCAAACTGTGGACACCGTCATGGGATTTTTTATCAGGCTGGCAGGGCTGATATCGTCACTCAGCTACAGTAATATAAAACTGGCCCGTAGCATAGACGAAAGGGAGGTGCTGGCTGAGTCGCTGCGGGAAAGCGAGAAAAAATATCGCAACCTGGTGGAAAATGCAGGCGAGGTTATTTTGATTGCTCAGGATGGACTGATCAAATATGTGAACGATACAAGAGAATGGTACACCGGATACGCAAGAGGAGAGTTGATAGATACCCGTTTTATCGATTATATTCATCCGGACGACAGGTCTGTGGTTATGGAATATGATTTCGAGCGATTAAGCGGCCGGAAGGCGCCCGTTTCATTTGATTTTCGTATGATCGATAAAAGTGGAGAGATACGCTGGATCAATTTCAATGCGGCTTTGACTGAATGGGAAGGCAAACCTGCCACGCTGAATTTTCTCAGGGACATAACGCATCAGAAAAGAACGGAAAAAGAGCGTCAGGAGATGCAGGATAAACTACTGGGCGCCATGCACGCGGCGGTAGAGGCTATAGCAATGACTACTGAAAGAAGAGATCCATATACGGCGGGGCATCAGCGGCGGGTATCACAGCTGGCGGGCGCTATGGCGCTGGAGATGGGTCTGACTGAATTTCAGATTGAGGGGATTGAGCTCGCCAGCAGCATCCATGATATCGGTAAAATCAACGTGCCGGCGGATATACTCAGCAAGCCGCGCAGCTTGAACGAGCTTGAATTCGGTCTGGTCAAGGAGCATTCTCTGTCTGCTTACAATATACTTAAAACGATCGACTTTCCCTGGCCCATTGCCGAGATCGTGCTGCAGCATCATGAGAGATTGGACGGCTCAGGGTACCCGGCAGGTTTGAAAGGGGATGATATTTGTTTGGAAGCTAAAATTCTGGCTGTGGCAGATGTGGTGGAGGCTATGGCGTCACATCGCCCCCATCGTCCTGCACATGGCATCGATGTCGCCTTGCAGGAGATCCAAGGAAAACGGGGAACTGCATTTGACGCGACAGCTGTTGACGCCTGTCTCCGGTTATTTAATTTTGAGAGCTTTAAATTTGATTGACCTGTAACGGTGATCATTGCCAGTGAAAAAATAGATTAAAAGCAGGGAGGTTTAATGATGGAACAGGATTTCAGGGTTTATCGGTACAGGTGGGTGGTGCTGGCCATCTACATGTACGTTTCAGCATTGACGCAGCTTTACTGGCTGAACTTCGCAGCAATCGATACCTATATCGAGGATATGCTGCATATACCGGCCAGCAGCGTTCAGTGGTTGACGCTGGTCTTTCCACTCATACAGGTCATTCCCCCCATACCTGCTGGCATAATTATAGATAAGATCGGATTTAAATGGGGTGTGGGTATCGGCGCTGTCTTCACAGGCGTCTTTTCGCTGCTGAGATTGGCTGCGCCGGATTCGTTTAACATGCTGCTCATTTCCCAGATAGGGATCTCCCTAGGACAGCCCTTTGTGTTAAACGGGGTAACCAAGCTGGCTTCGGTATGGTTCGCTCCCAAGGAGGAGGCTACTGCTGTCGGTCTGGGCACCCTGGCGCTTTTTGTAGGAATGATGGTGGCACTGGGAGCCACTCCGGCCATCGTTGAAGGCCTCAGTTACACCGCAATGCTGTGGATTTATGGCATAGCAGGCATCTTCGGTACGCTGGTATTCGTCCTGATCGTCCGCTCAAAACCGCCCACTCCTTCGCGAGCGCCGGAAGCCGAAGTTTTAACCGGGAGCTGGGGAGGCCTGGGAGTAATTCTCAAGAACAGGAATTTCATATTGTTGGGATTCGTGACGTTCGTAGGCCTGGGCTCTTTTAACGGGCTTGCCACCTGGCTGGAGAAAATTCTGAATGAGCTTCACAGTATACCGATGGCCGACGGCAGCACTATATCAGCCGCA
Organism: Dehalococcoidia bacterium; assembly: GCA_041653995.1. Lineage (NCBI taxonomy): Bacteria > Bacillati > Chloroflexota > Dehalococcoidia > Dehalococcoidia bacterium. The sequence goes on along the minus strand of JBAZEK010000004.1, from coordinate 74,639 downwards.
ATGATCTTCGCCGGCATGATCGGTTGCATCGTAGTACCGATTATTTCCGACAAGGTCAGGAGACGCAAACCATTCGTGGTACTGGCAACCCTGATGGGCGCAATTTGCATTACAGCCATGATACTCATCAGGGGCTACACGCCAAATTTAATCAACTGCATGTTATTGGGCTTTTTCCTTCTTTCCGCATTTCCGGTCATTCTTACTATGTCAGCCGAGGTAACCGGACCAAAATATGCCGGCGTCTCAGTCGGATACTTGCAGTTGCTGGGAAACCTGGCGGCCGTGATTCTTGTGCCTTCCATGGAAGCCTTGGAATCTTCGACCGGCCAGTTTGTAGCTCCACTGGGCTTGTTGGTGGCGCTATTTATTGGAGCATTCCTGATATCTCTATGGCTTAAAGATACGCACCCGCAGGCGTGATACAAAGTCAGCGGTTCCGCCTGTATAAAAATAGCCTAACCGCGCTTTGCGAGAGATGGTTTTTCTAAACTTTGTGTTGAGATGAATCGTTATTACAGGTGTGATCTGAGTGTACAGGAGGCAGTGAAATGAAAACAAATTGGATCTTTGTGGTGTGCATAGGACTTATGCTGCTGCCTGGTTTAGATGCCTGTTCGCAGCCGGTTTCCACCGATGTTGTGAGTTCGGATAAGCAGAGAGCAATGGCTACGGCGGGAAAAGGCGATATAGCTTTGCTGGTCGACGGTAACAATATGTTTGCTCTCGATTTATACCGTGCGCTCAAAGGGACACAGGGCAACCTCTTTTACTCACCTTATTCAATCTCGCAGGCGCTGGCTATGACCTATGCCGGCGCAAGGGACACCACTGAGAAAGAGATGGCTGCCACACTTCATTTCACCTTGCCACAGAATAGTCTGCATCCGGCCTTCAACAGCCTTGACCAGCAATTGAAAACACGTGGTCAGGGTGCAAAGGGCAAGGACGATAAGGGTTTCCGGCTTAACATTGTGAATGCTATCTGGGGGCAAACCGGTTATCATTTTCTGGCTGAATATCTGGATATACTGGCGCAGAATTACAGTGCAGGATTGAGGCTTCTTGATTTTCGCACCGAGCCTGAAACCTGCCGGCAGACTATTAACAAGTGGGTGGAGGATCAGACCGAGCAACGTATCAAAGACCTTTTAAAGGAAGGAGATATAGAAACTTCGACGCGTCTGGTTCTTACCAACGCCATATATTTCAATGCAGCGTGGGCCAACAGCTTCGAAAAGAACCTGACCCGGCCCGCTTCCTTCCATCTGCTGGATGGTTCGACGGTGGAAGTTCCCATGATGCGGCAATCGGAACGGATGGGATACACAGCCGGGGAAGGATACCAGGCTGTATCGCTGCCTTACGATGGCGGCGAGCTGGAGATGGTGGTGATGCTTCCCGACCAGGGGAAGTTCGCTGAATTCGAGCAATCTCTGGATGCGGTCAAAGTAAAATCGATTATAGAGAGTATCGCGCCTGCGCAGGTTTCCCTGCGTTTTCCCCGCTTTAAAATAGAGTCCGAGTTCGGCCTGGGCGATGCTTTATACCATATGGGGATGCCTACAGCCTTTACCAGCCTGGCCGATTTTTCCGGCATGACAGGCAATCGCGAATTGGTCATATCCAGGGTTATCCATAAAGCTTTCGTAGAAGTGGACGAGGTCGGTACGGAGGCTGCGGCCGCTACGGCTGTGGTCATGCGCGCCACGGCTATGCCTGTCGAACCGATGGAGGTCACCGTCGACCGGCCGTTTATCTTCGTTATAAGGGACATACAGACGGGTTCGGTAATTTTCATAGGAAGAGTGGTTAATCCATTATTATAGGCCGATCTCAGGGTAGGATTTGTCAATCCCGCACGGAATTTAATTTGCAGGAAGAGTAGATACCGGCGTTGCCGGTTTTCCACTCCTGCTTTGTTTGGTCATCAAGATATCCCTGAACATATGCTTGCTGTGGCTGGTAAGCATGTAGTATATTAAACGGGTCCGACTCACGATAGATTAAGTGGAGGTGTACAGTATATGAGGACAGCAACAGCAATCTCACGCATCATCCAGTTTTCCATATGTTTAATAGTCATTTTCGGCCTGTTGGCCTGCGCTTCCCCCAAGCAGGCGTTTGAATACGAGTCGAACGCAGCGCTAAGACAGCAACTGGCGCAGGCGCCGGCCTACCCGGAGATCAGCTTCGTTGTGCTCAGCGACCCGCATATTTACGATTCATCGTTGGGAACAACGGGCGCAGCATTCGAGGCTTACCTGAATAAAGACCGCAAACTTCTGAGGGAGAGTCCCGAGATACTGGAATCAGCTATCTCTTCGATCAAGAATCTCAAGGGCAGCATCGTATTAGTGGCGGGTGACCTTACCAAGGACGGAGAGAAAGTCTCACACGATCTGGCCGCAAGCTATCTCGCACAGTTAAAAGCTGCCGGCAAGAAGGTATTCGTGGTGCCGGGCAACCATGACATATTGAATGGGCACTCATACAAATACTCTGGCGACATCATAGAGCGTGTGCCGAATATTACGGCCGACCAGTTTGCCCAGATTTATGCTGATTTCGGCTTCAAAGACGCTCTGCAACGTGATCCGAATTCGCTCAGCTACGTAGCCGAGCTTGAGCCAGGTCTATGGCTGCTGGCGTTGGATGCGAACCGTTACACTGAGAATGTTGAGGACAAGGAGTCGGTCACGGACGGCAAGTTCAACGCCCAGACGCTGGCATGGATCGAAAAGATGCTTGGCCAGGCGGCCAAAGAGAACAAGGCCGTTATCGTAATGATGCACCATGGCATCATGGAGCACTACGCAGGACAGGAGAAAAACTACGGCGAATATATCGTGGATAACTACGAAGAAGTCGCTAAATTGCTGGCCAATTACAATGCTCGCCTGGTGTTCACCGGGCATTATCATGCCCAGGATATCACCGAGAAAAAGTATGATAACGGCAAATTCATATTCGATATCGAAACCGGTTCGCTGGTTACCTACCCCTGCCCGTTCAGGGTGGTGACTATCGATAAAGACCAGGTGGCAACGATTGAGCAAGAGAGTGTAACGTACATAGCCTCGCACCCAGAAAATTTTCCGGCGTATGCCAAACAGTACCTGCAGGATGGCATCGCAACCATAGCCACAGGTGTGTTGACGGGATATAAGATCGATCGCCCCGAGGCGGAAAAGATAGCTCAGGAAATAGCGGTCGGCTTCGGCGCGCATTATGGCGGCGACGAACAGCTGGCGCCCGGACAGACGATGGTCACGGAGACCGGTTTAAGCCCACTGGCCTGGGCGGTCATACAATACCGCAAGGATCTTATCCTCGGCCTCTGGAAAGACCTGCCCCCGCCGGACAATAACCTGACGATTAACCTGAAAGACGGCAGCTGGAAATAAGTCGCAGCCAGGCGCTCTTAGTCTGCGGCAGACAGGCCGGTACTGATTAGTTTAAATCGGCAGTTATCAGTATGGACGAGCAGAAGATCTGGTTCCTCGTGATAAACTTGTTGGGAGGCTTTGCCGTGATTGCCAGTTGCGTGGCCGGTATGGTCAGCCATCCCAACACCGAGCAATTGATCTGGGGCCGTATCACTCCGGCGCTCAAGTTGATTTACCTGGTGAGCATGCCGCTGGCTGCCGCGGGTTATCTGCTCTTTCTGTACTTCATTCTATTTCATCTCGATGCAGGTGCCGTGCAGATATGGGGATCCGATGGCTTCCTTGTTCTGGATATTATATTTGCAGTGATACTGGTTTTCTCGGCCTTCTGGATGCCGCTCACATATAAATTGATCGAGACACAATGGCGTGGCTGGTGGGTTTATATTCGCATGGTGCTTCTATTTGTCGCCCTGGGCTCGCTGGCCCTGCTGTGCGCATTACTGATGATCAGTCAGAGGGAGCCGGCCTGGAGCTACTGGCTGGCAGTATCAGGCGCAGCGGTGTTTTTTATTCAGACCGGCGTCATCGATGCCTTCGTCTGGACGGCCATGTTCCCTTACAAATAGGCCCGACTGAAAGTTTTTATAAAAAACGTTAAAATATCCTTTGAACCCGGCGTTCTACAGCTAGCAAATCTATTCCGGATTCTACAGGAGATACTATGTGGCGTAAAGGATGGCGCGAACAGGCTATATCACACATCGACCAACCTTGGGACCTGATCATTATAGGCGGTGGAATCACAGGGGCCGGGGTGCTGTTTCAAGCAGCTGCGGCAGGACTTAAAGCCCTGCTGGTGGAAAGCGGCGATTTTTCCTCGGGTACCTCGAGCCGATCCTCGAAGCTAATCCACGGTGGCCTGCGTTATATTTTAAACAAGCAGTATAAGGTGACTCAGGAATCGGTGCGGGAAAGGGAATGGCTGCTGAGGGAAGCCCGAAATTTAGTGACCAAGCTGGGATTCATATTTCCCAACTTCGAGCGCTACCATGTGAAAACCAATCAGATAGGACAGATAATCGCTATATATGACCTGCTGGCGCCCAAATGGGATCACCGTGCCTACAGCACGGAGAAAATACTGAAAGAGTATCCCATTTTGAAAGCGGAGGGTATGCTGGGTGGGTACCTTTACTATGACGCAGCCATGGATGATAGCCGAATCGTCCTGCGCGTGTTGAAGGAGGCGGTCAGGAATGGCGGCACTGCCATCAACTACCTTAAAGTTGAGAAGCTTCTGCTGGACAGTAGCGGCCAGGTCCGCGGCGTCGCTATAAAAGATACATCATCGCCGGACGGCAGGACCTTCGAAATAAATGCCAGGGCCTTTGTCAATGCTTCGGGGCCGTGGGCTGACCAGCTGAGAGGCCAGGTAGGCCAACCCGCCCGGCTGCGCAGGCTGCGCGGCAGCCACCTCATCTTCCAGAGGGAGAAGCTGCCTATGAAGGATGCGCTTACGCTTTTGCATCCGAAGGACAATCGTGCCATGTTCGTTATCCCCTGGGAGGGGACCACTATGATCGGGACTACCGACATAGACCATGATCCGGCGCTGGATGCAAACCATAGCGAACCGTTCGCCAGCCAGGACGAGATAAACTACATTCTGGAGGCCTCGGCGTTTCTATTCCCCGGCCTTAACCTCACCCGGAGCGACGTGATTTCGTCGTTCGCCGGCCTTCGTCCCATAATAAAAGGCGGCGCCGACACGCCCGGCAAAGAATCGCGCGCACATGCGCTTTGGGAAGAGAACGGACTTATCACTATCACGGGCGGCAAGTACACAACTTTCCGTATAATGTCGCGCCAAACACTGGCGGCTGTGCTTAAAAAACTGGGTAAGTTACCCGTAGTTAAAAACAAGCGTATCTTTCCCAAACTACCATCTGTGAATGCGCCTAATATTGATTCAACTACACTGGCTCATCTACTGGGGCGGTACGGCAATGACACGGCTGAGCTGATTAAGACGGCGGGCGCTGGAGAGCTCGAGCGTATAGGCAGTTTGCCCAATGTTTGGGCTGAGCTGCGCTGGGCGGCGCGCGCGGAGGGTGTGGTACGCCTGTCTGACCTCTTGCTCAGGAGGGTCAGGATTGGTATGCTGCTGCAGGGAGGTGCGGAGGACCAGCTCGCGCGTGTGCGTAAAGCGGTGCAGGCTGAACTCGGCTGGAGTGATGATAAGTGGCAGGATGAAGCAGCTGCTTACCTGGATACATGGCGCAAATATTACAGCCCCAGCCCGGCTTAAATACTGCCCGACGGTATATACGTACCTGAAATTATTAATATGCCTGTCTCAAGGAGGAAACCATGGCACACAAAGACCAGTTTTATCCAAGTTGGTGTGAAGAGGAAGCCCCGGCCGGCTCGTATCGCAGCCTGATCAAGTACGGCGATCCGAGGGGTTTCAAACATCCCAATCCCGGTATGTTTCACCTGATCAAAGAAAATTTCGGCATGACGGACGATGATTTCAAAGAGCCCAGCCTGTGCACAGAAAAGATCGATATTGAAATACCTCCAAAACTGCCGGCATCGCAGATAGAAGCCCTCAAGAATATAGTCGGCGCCGGGAATTTCTACACTGACACGTACAATCGTGCGCGTACATCCTACGGGTCGTCTATTTACGACGTATTACGTCTGCGCAACAAAATAATTGAGAACCTGCCGGATGTTGTCCTCTGCCCGCGCAACCGCGAGGATGTGCAGGCCGTCGTCAGGTTCTGTGATGAAAACCGCATACCCCTGTATGTAGTCGGCGGCAATTCCAGTGTTACACGGGGTAAGGAAGCTGTGAAGGGTGGTGTCTGCCTGGATATGAATGTTCACATGAACAAGATCATCTCGATCAATGAAAATAACCAGACCGTCACGGTGGAGGCCGGCATTATGGGCCCGGACCTGGAGAGGATATTAAACAATGCGCCTGACACGCTCAAAGCTAAAAGGCGCTATACCGTGGGCCATTTTCCTCAGTCCTTCGAGCATTCTTGTGTGGGTGGTTGGGTGGTTACCCGCGGCGCCGGCCAGAACTCCACTTATTACGGCAAGATAGAAGATATGGTGATATCCCAGGAATATGTCACGCCCATCGGCGAGTTTAAAACATTGGAATTTCCGCGGTCGGCAACCGGGCCTGATTTCGACCAGATCATGATCGGCAGCGAGGGGACATTCGGCATCCTGGTAAGTTGCACATTGAGGCTATGCCGCTATATGCCGGAAAACAGGCGCAGGTTCTCTTACCTGTTCAAGACATGGGAAGGGGCACTCGCGGCCTGTCGCGAGGTTATGCAGGGCGAGTTTGGATTCCCCTCTGTCTTCCGGTTGTCCGATCCCGAGGAGACCGACGTGGCCTTGCGTATGTACCACATCCACGGCACGCCTGTAGATTCAGTGCTGAGGGCGCTGGGCTATAAGCCCATGCAGCGCTGCATGTTCATCGGCATGTCCGAAGGAGATGGTGATCTGGCGCGGCTGGTGGCTAAAAAGCTGGATAGGATATTCAGGAAGTACGGCGTCTTCAACCTTAGTATAGCCAAAGTCACTCAATCCTGGGAGAAGAGTCGCTTCACCGATCCTTTTATGCGCGAAGACCTGATGGATTATGGTGTGCTGATCGATACTCTGGAGTGCGGCGTCACCTGGGATAATCTGGCTAAGGTGCATGCGGATGTCAGGGCTTATATTAAATCGCGACCGAAAACCATTTGCATGACACACCTTTCACACGCCTACCCGCAGGGCGGCAACCTGTATTTCATATTTGTGGCCAAGATGAAGGAGATCAACGAGTATCTTGAACTACAATACGGCATACTTGATGCCATTCAGAAGGCCGGTGCCACTATGAGTCACCACCATGGCGTGGGCAAACAAACGGCGCCCTGGCTGGAAGGCCAGATCGGTAAAGCTCAGGTCGACGTAATACGTGCATTACGCGACCATTTCGACCCGCACCATATTATGAACCCCGGTGGAACGTTGGGGTTGGATATGTCAGAGGAACAAATGGCAAAGCGCTGGGGCTTCAGGAAGTAAATTGTATAGACAGGATTTCAGCCCCGTCCGCACGATTTAGATAATTGAATACAAAGGGGAGGTTTGCCATGGCTGAGAACTTGCTGGCTATCGATGTAGGGACACAGAGCGTACGTGTATTGCTGTTCGATCCCAGGGGTAAGCTGATTGCCAAACACCGGGTGCCTTATGAACCTTATTACTCCGATGCTCCGGGATTGGCTGAGCAGAGGCCGCAGCTCTGGTGGGAATCCATGGCGAAGGCCTGCCAGGGCCTTTGGCAGAATCCTGAGGTCAAGAAAGACAGTATCGCTGCTGTGGCGCTCACCACACAGCGTGCGACGATGATAAATGTCGATGAGAACGGCGAGCCTCTCAGGCCGGCCATCCACTGGCTTGACCAGCGCCGCACCATTGGACAACCGCCACTGGGAGGCTTCTGGGGTGCGGCCTTTGCCGTGGCCGGAGCCAGTGAGACCGTGGCTTATCTGCAGGCCGAGGCGGAGGCCAATTGGATACGCATGCACCAGCCCGAGATCTGGAAGAAGACGCACAAATACCTTTTCGTCTCAGGCTACCTGACCTATCTACTGACCGGAAGATATGTCGATTCGGTGGGCTGCCAGGTAGGGTATATTCCTTTCGATTACAAGAGCCAGAATTGGGAGGCCAAACATGGCTGGAAATGGCAGGCTATCTCAATGGATCCCAGGATATTGCCCGACCTTGTACCGCAGGGTAAAGTGCTGGGCGAGATAACTGTCAAAGCAGCGGAGGCTACCGGAATACCGGCGCGGTTACCTTTAATCGCCGCCGCAGCTGATAAAGCCTGTGAGGTATTGGGCTCGGGCGCTCTTGAACCGAACGTAGCCTGCCTCAGCTACGGAACAACTGCCACCATCAATACTACTCACGATAAATACATTGAAGTTATACCTCTCATACCTCCTTACCCGGCTGCTGTGCCCAGGCTCTATAACTTCGAGATACAGATTTTCCGCGGCTACTGGATGGTGAGCTGGTTCAAGCAGGAGTTCGGCCTGCGGGAGCAGCGTATATCAGATGAAAAGGGGATGGAGCCGGAGGCCCTGTTTGACGATCTGGTCAAAGCGGTCCCTCCCGGGTCACAGGGGCTTGTGTTGCAGCCCTACTGGTCTCCCGGACTGCGGTTTCCCGGCCCTGAAGCTCGTGGCGCCATAATCGGTTTCGGCGATTCACACACACGCGCACATATATATCGTGCCATACTGGAGGGATTGGCCTATGCGCTGAGAGAGGGCAAAGAGAAAACCGAGAAACGCAGCGGTGTGAAGATCAACGACCTGCGTATCGCAGGCGGCGGAAGCCAGAGCAATGCTGCCATGCAGCTTACTGCGGATATCTTCGGCCTGCCTACCGCCAGGCCACATGTATATGAGGCATCGGGTCTGGGGGCTGCCATGGATGCTGCGGTGGGGGTGAATATCCACAAGGATTTCAAATCGGCCGTGAGCGAGATGACGCATCCGGGTGATTGTTTCGAGCCCAACGAGGACACACATGCTGTCTATGAAAGGCTTTATCGCGATGTCTATCTCAAGATGTATAACAGGCTCAAGCCTCTCTACCAGGAGATAAAAGATATCACCGGCAGGGCCGGCGCAGGGGGTTGACGGATACCACGGTTTGCGAGGCCCTGCAAAGGGAGATACTCGCAGCTTCATGGTTTGGTAGTAGCAGGTCTGACGATGAACACGAGGGCGGTGGCTACAGCCAATCCCGCAGCTGCAGCCAAATATGAAATCTGATAGGTGCCTGTGGCGTCGTAAATATTGCCCGCTACCCAGGGGCCGATACCGAAGCCTATGCCGTCCGAGACCATAAGGGCGCTGAACACAGATCCCAGCGCCTTGCCCCCAAAGACCTTGCGTGTAATGCTTACCATCTGGGTGACGAATCCACTGTAAGTGATGCCGTAGATGGCGGCGAAGATGTAGAAGGCCCAGGATTCTTGGCAGAGAGCTATAAAGGCTATATTCAGACCCAATAACACTGTGCAGAATACCATGATCGGCTTAATACCGATTCTATCGGAAAGGACACCGGAAACCAGTCTGCCGGCGATACCGAAGACGCCGATCAGTGTGATTAAAACGGCAGCCTGTATTGAGTCTATACCTGAATCTACCGCATAAGGCACAAGGTGAAGCATAACCAATCCCAGGCTGGAGAGAACGAGCAGAAACATGGTGAAGAGCATCCAGAACTGGCCTGTGCGGATAGCTTGAGAGACTGTTAATCCTATATCCAGGTCTGAATAAACAACATTCTGCGCCGTGGAGGATTCGGCGCTGTTCACAGAATCGGTTGCCCGGATATTGCGTGGAGGGCTTCGCATCAGTAGTGTGGCCGGTATGCAGAGGATAGCCGTGGCTATACCAGCCTGCAGCAACGCCGGCCGCCAGCCGGCTGTACTGATGAGGTAACTCATAAGCAGCGGGATAGTGGCTGTTCCCAGGCTGATGCCGAGTGTGGCAACACCGACAGCCAGGCCCTGCTTTCTGGTAAACCACAGGGATACCAGCGCAACAGGGATGGCGAAGGATGCGCTGATACTCAGTCCCACCAGCAGACCCGTGAATACGTACAGTTGCCATAGCTCCTGGATCTGCGAGCTCAGTATCAAGCCCAGGCTGAGGAAGCCGGCCGAGGCGGCCAGCACCCACTTATAGCCGAAACGATCGGCAAGTATGCCTGTGAAAGGTAGGGTGGTGGCGTATGCGATACCGGCAACCAGCATGACAGCCGAGGCCAGCCCGCGCGACCAGCCGAATTCATTCACTATGGGCAGGAAGAAAACGCCGTAGCTGAAATTCACCCCGCATGTAATGAAGGTGATCACAAAGGCGGAGGCCACCACCACCCACCCATATTGCAGGCTTTTAGTATTTGTCATGCGCTGTCCGCCCGATATTCTTAATGAAAACGATGCGGTCTTTGCCCGGACCTGCATAATCTTTGATGGTTGGCACACCTGTGGGACCCATTTCTCCGACAGGCCTCATGCCTATATTTCTGTGAAAGTTGACTGAAAGTGTATTGACAGGACTGGTGATAGCCTTCAGCCGCAGGCAATCGCGCTTCATGGCATATTGCTCGAAATGATAATACAGCTTCTTGCCCAGGCCCTGTCTACGGTAATCCTGGCGCACTGCCAGAAGGTTAATATAGCCTGTCGGTTCTGTTTGTGAGATGAAGCCGAAAAGATAAGCAACGACTTTGTTGTCATGCTTTATAATAAATGCTGAATTGCCGAACTCATAAAGCAGTGTGGGGTGATGCAGGGCAAGTGCTCGTTCATGCTCCCAAAACTGGCTGAAATCAGTCAGAATCTGATCAAAATCTTCTTTGCTGCAATTAGATATTCTCATTTGCGGACGGTTAGGATGCTGATTTTAGAAGAAAGTATACCCGATAGAGGATATGAACAATAAATTAATTGAACTGTACGAAAAGTAGGATAGGGCTAAAGAAGCTAGTCTTCTCGCGTATGGCGAGGGCGCCCTTCGCTGGGGCCGTGGCGTTTGATGTTATACATGGCGGCATCGGACTTGCGCATCAGAGCCTCCATATCTTCACCGTCATCGGGGTATATGGCCAGTCCCATGCTGGCTGACATATTCAAACGGCTGCCCTGTATGGAGAACGGCTCCTTGAAAGCAAGCGCTATCTTGTCGATGATTTTATTGGCATCCTCTATCATGTGCATCTCCGGCATGAGTAACAGGAATTCGTCACCTCCCATGCGGGCCACCGTATCACTTGAACGGACGCTTTCCTTCAACCTGATGGCTATGGCCTTGAGCAGATCGTCACCGGCCTGGTGCCCTAAAGTGTCATTGACCGATTTAAAGCGGTCCAGGTCAACCGCGATAATAGCCAGCCTGTGCTTGTTGCGGTGGGCCTGCGCCAGCGCCATGGTAAAGCGGTCGTTAAGCAATATCCGGTTAGGCAGTCCGGTCAGGAAATCGTGCGTGGCCATCTCAGATAGCCGCTGTTCGAACATTTTCCTCTCCGTTATATCGCGGGCGATTCCCTGAATGGCATAAGGTTTGCCCTCACGCCTGATGAGCGAGGACTGAGCCTCAATATATACCTGGCTGCTGTCCTTGCGGCGCAGTTTGAATTCCATCATCTCCTTGTACAGCCCCGGCACTCCGGCCTTATTTAACATCGCCAGTACATCGGGCAGGTCCTCAGTATCAAAAAGTGAAGCTACGTTCAGTGTGCTGATCTCCTCTTTACTGTATCCTATGAGTTCCAGGGTAGCGCGGTTGGCATCCAAAAAATTTCCTTCGAAATCGAGTATATAGACAAGTTCGAGCGAGCTGTCGAATAGTGCCCGGTAGCGTTCTTCGCTCCGTTTTAAATCCTGCTCGGCCTGTATGCGCTCTGAGATGTCTATACCCATACCGATAACATATGGCTTGTCTCCGATATCTACTCGGGCACCGGTCAGCAGGTATCTCATTTTTTTTCCGTCTTTCGATAAAATCAGGGTTTCGACCGATGCATAGCCCTGCGAAAAAACATCGGCTATCTTCGATGCCACTATCTCCCTTTCTTCCTCGGCTATAGTGTTCAGTGCATTCATATTATGCAGTTCCGCGCTCGAATAGCCGGTCACCTTCTCCTCGTTTTTATTCCATCTTATGAGTCTTCCATTTTCGTCCAGTGCGTAAAAGATGCCAGGCATACTGTCCAGGACTGAGTCCGTGAAGTTCTTTTCCTCCAGCAGGGCTTCTTCAAGTTGTTTCCGCTCGGTGATGTCGCGTGAGATGCTGCGGAAGCCGATGGGCTGGCCCGTCTCGTCCCTGCGCAGGTCGATAGAGCTTTCCGCATATAGGATTTTGCCGTCACGGCGCAGTATCTTGTGTGAGAACGCTTTGTTGGGTTGACCGGCCCTGAATACCCGGTTGAAGGCCAGGAACATATTCTTGATTTCATCCGGTGGGACACAGAAATTAAAATTTTTCCCCAGCAGCTCTTCTTTAGAGTAAAGAAGGTTTGAGCAAACAGAGTCGTTGACGAATGTAAAAGTGCCTGCCAGGTCTACCTCATAATAAGAGTCGTACATCTGCTCGAGGATGGTGCGGTGCAATTCCTCGGATCGTAAAAGAGCTGCCTGCAGCCGCCTGCTCTCTGTGACATCGCGGCTGACGCAGATAAATCCTGTTATTCTGCCCGAGGGCTCCCTTACCGGTGAGACAGAGGTTTCAACCGTCATCACGATGCCGTCCTTGCGTTTGACCCTGTGTGTGAAACCTGTGTTGGTCTGGCCGGATTTAAAAACATGGTTAAAGGCCTTACCGACTAGCTCTCGATCTTCCTCCGGTATAATGATATCGGAATGTTTGCCATCGAGTTCGAGGAGATTATAACGCAGGCTGACGCACATGGAATTGTTGGTGAAAATGAAGTGGCCGGACAAATCCACCTCAAAACAGGCGTCGTACATCTGTGAAAGCATAGCGCTGTGCAGTTGTCCTGACTTTGAAACGGCTTCCTCAAGCATTTTGCGCTGGTGGATATCCATGAAGCTGCCCAGAGTAGCGCGCCGACCTTTGTAATCAATCGGTGATACCGTCTCCATCACCCACATCACATCACCGTTCTTTTTCAGGAAACGGTATTCAAATGGATTTTGCTTGCGACGCTGTTTCAGCATACTGATGGCTGCCCTGCGTACCATCTCGCGGTCATCTGGATGGACGAGTTTGAGAGATTCCTGCCCAAGCAGCTCTTTAATAGAATATCCCGTCAGGGTTTCGAAGAAGGGGCTGAGGTAGACGAACTCACCGTCCTGAACTATGTAGATGCCAGCGCTGGTGCTCTGGAGCAGAGCCTGCCCCAGAGCGGCCTGGTCAGCCTGGTTGGCAGTAATTTTCCCGCTGCTTACACATTTCTTTTGGGTCGGTTTACGCGGGTTTGCCATGTATTGCCTCTATAACTACCTCATACCTAAACTTCAACCTGCATCACGGACCGGCATAAATCGTAGTAAGTTATCAGCTGTTTATACACACAGGCTAAGAAATAACCTTCTGATTATAACATATTGAGCCGTACTGTTTGAACATGTGGTTTCAGGCAGCAGCTAATCGTAATAACCAGCCTGGATCTCTCCGACGGTCTTGAAAAGGATCCTCAGGTTATCCTCAGGCATGGTGTACTGTATTTCATGTGTAGTTCCCAGTATGTGGCGATTTTTAGCCCTGCCGATGCGATAGTATGCTAGAATATCCTGCTTGTACTCCTCCGGCGTCATAGACTCTCCCTTCTGAATATCGATGCCTGTCACGAAACACAGTTTATCACCGTATTTGTCCACAGCGAGCTTGAAGTCGTTGCCGGCGGCCGGCTGAAATGATTGCAGCATGTCGATACCCATTTCCACGTAATATTCGAGGAACGGCATCTGGTAACCGCACGAATGCAGGCATACCAGGGCGCCATCTTCATGGGCGGCATCAATTTGTTTTTTCAGCCTGGGGTACATGAATTCTTTCCACATTTTCATCGAAATAAGAGGGCGGTTGTTATAGCCGTAATCATCGTAGATAAATATAACGTCCGCCCCTGCCCTTATGCTCCTGCGGGCGATCTCAATCTCGTGGTCGATGAACCTGTCCATGAACGACTTGATTTCATCCGGGTATTCCACCAGCCAGGTCATATATTTTTCCAGGCCTATCATCTGGTTGCTGGTCCAATCATGTGGACCCCATGCCTCTGCGGCAATGCTGTGATGAGGGTACTGCTTCCTGTACCGCCGAAACGTGTTGTATAGACTATTTTTAGTGGCATCGGGAAAAGCGAAATTCTTGAGGTCATCGAGATTCTTTATGGGGGGATCAATCATATCGGGATAGATTCCTCCGCCTATCTTGCGGCCTACATTGTAGATATCAACGATGTCGATGTGGCCCTTTTTATAGCTCCATTTGCTGTAATCAGGTGTTGCGTAGGAGGCGAGGATCATGTCCGCTCCCAGATTAATGCCATAGGCATTGGCGAAATTATAGCTATGAATATCCCAGAGCAGTGGCAAGAATCTCCAAACCTCAGCGGCCTGCATATATCCGCCCTTTTTCAGCCTGTTCCAGAGGAATTTTGCTGCCAGGTCCCTGTTCCAGTGACCTGATGGCCGGTATTCGGCCATTAACCTGCAGCCTGTGTGCGCTTCGATCCAATAAAACACGGGCACCCGATCGGAGGGCAGTCCCCTTGCTGCCGCATGAATCCTCTCTTTGGGCGTCATTGCGCCTTTGCTTCGACTTTTCATGGTGTGACTCATGTGGTTGGATCGACAGCCTGTCTAATTCTTATGGGCGACAATAGCGCGCGCGTAATCTCTGCCGGCGATACAGTCCGGGCCGTAAAAATCCGCTCCTATCTTTTTAGCGTAGTCATCGTTGAGAGGGGCGCCGCCTACCATGATTTTTACACCCGCGTGTAATCCCTCCCTGTCCATGGCTTCAATAACGTCCTTCATCATGTACATCGTAGTGGAGAGCAGGGCCGACATGCCCATAACATGGGGTTGATGCTTTTTAACAGCCTCCACGAACTGCTGCGTTGAAACATCCGAGCCGAGGTCCACCACTTCGAAACCGGCGCCTTCTAACGCCATGACAAGCAGGTTCTTGCCTATGTCATGCAGGTCACCTTTGACTGTGCCAACGACTGCTTTACCGCTTTTGGTAACTGTCCCGGTAGTTGAGCGCTGTTTGATAACCTCCACACTTCTCTGCATAGCCTTGGCCGATACCAGTAGTTCAGGCAGGAAATACTCGCCGTCCTGGAAAAGCTTACCTACTGTGTCCATGGCTGGTATCAATGCTTGTTCCATCAGCACGTCGGCAGATCCGCCTTCGTCCAGTAACCTGGCAACCAGAGCTGCCGCTCTGTCAGATTTGCCGTCTATCACGAGTTGCTTCAGTTCTTTCATGCACTTTCCCCCAGTTATATTAATGGCCTGCGACTTCATCCGATTGTGCATTATGACAACAAAAGAAACATTTTACAAATGCGGAGTGTGACTTTCAATCCGGCAACTTTTCGTATGTGAGTATGCCTGCTGCTTGACTGATCGGTGCAATGGCAGTTTAATAGTACTCGTAGTTTTAGCAGGAGTGAGTAATGCCTTTTTCGCAATGGATCCTTATGACTTACCCGTCGTACGCCATATGCATCGCAATAATAGTTATAGCGGTAGCTTTTGGCATATGCGGCGTGTTGATTGTACGTCGTTATGTCGATCGGTCGAAGTTGAAAAGTCACCATGATATTGCAGGGCCGCTTTTCGCAACACTGGGCGTGATATACGCCGTTTTACTGGGCTTCTCCACCATTATTCTCTGGCAGCAGTTTGAAGATGCTAATATCACGTTGAACAAGGAGGCAAATTACTACGCCGATATCTATCGGGACATGAACGGACTTTCACCCGAATTCAGGGAGAAAGGCGAGGCGGCAATGGATGAATATATAAAGGCAGTCATAAATGAGGAATGGAAAGTGATCGGCTACGGGAAGCGCAGCGAAAAAGTTCAGGCCCTGGCAGCGCGGATCTGGGAGCTTTACAGCAGTTATCAACCGCAAACTGAGACACAGAAAATATTTCTGGCCGAGTCTGTGCGGAAAATGAACGAGGCCGGTGAGATGAGGCGGCAACGTCTAATGGACGCGAACAATGGACTGAATCCTGTTCTCTGGCTTGTCCTCATCATGGGCGGATGCATTACCATCAGCTTTACCTTCTTCTTCGGGTCCGATAACCTTACCCTCCAGTTGGTTATGACCACCCTGCTGTCGGCGTTGATTGGTCTTCTGCTTTTCACCATACTGGCTATGGATCACCCCTACTCGGGCGATGTGAGCGTAAAACCGGATGCCCTGATTCAGATGTTGTCGTACATTAAAGATTAGTAGTACGGCCGGTCCGTATTTAATTCAGTATATATGGCAAAGGCCTTCAGTGACCGAAGCGCTTAAAAGAAACTGGGTTCATATCTTCGGCCGTGAGATTTATTCGATGTAATAACTTTCAGTTCTAAAAGGGACGATTGCTTTGCTTGCATTTAAGCGCGGTTGTATACTTACTGCAAATCCGCCGGGATATATTTGCATTGGATTCGATTAAGATACTGCTTGCCGAGGACCATGCCGTTGTGCGGGAGAGTATCCGGGAGGCGTTGACACGCGAGCCGGAGTTCACGATTGTTGGTGAAGCGAGCAACGGCGATGAGGCCGTCAGTCTGGCCCGGGGATTGAAACCCGATGTAATAATCATGGACGTAGCTATGCCCGGGCTGAACGGGATTGAAGCTACCAAACAGATCAAGTCATTTCAACCGGGCGTATCTATTCTGGTGCTCACGGCTTATGATGATGAGCAGTATATTTTTTCAGTGCTTTCGGCGGGCGCCGCCGGCTACCTGTTGAAAGATGTCGGTGTGTCCGATCTGGTAGAAGCTATTAAGACCGTATACAGAGGCGAGTCTGTGCTGCATCCCAACATAGCCAAGAAGGTTCTGCAAAAATTCCGCACGGGTAAAATCGATGCTGTGGAAGAACCGTCGGCGGATCTGCTCAGCGAAAGGGAGATAACCGTACTGAAACTGGCCGCCGGAGGCCTGAGCAACCATGCTATTGCACAGGAGCTCCACCTGAGCGTGAGCACTATCGAGAGCCACCTCAGGACTATTTTCAGCAAACTGGGTGTTGGTTCGAGGACAGAGGCGGTGGTCGAAGCCATGAAGAGGAATTGGTTGAGCCTCAAAGACCTGAGTTGAGCGGGCGGCCATGTCTTATATTAACGTTATCTTAATACTGTTGATTGCCCTGGCTATCACGGCAGGGCTGCTCATTTTTTTTATAGTCAAACTTTATCTTAACAGGGAGGACCTGCGAACCAGCTCAGATGTTATTTTGGCTCGCGTGCTGGGCCGCTTCCCCCTTCCGGTGTTTGCCGTAAATAAAAAGCACCATGTCATTCAATGGAACAAGGCCCTGGAAGTGCTTTCGGGTGTCAGCAAGGAAGATGTGATGGGGACGAACAACCAGTGGAAAGCCTTTTATGGGAAGGAAAGGCCGGTACTGGCTGACCTCATAGCGGATGGAGCTTCGGAAGACGAGATATCGGCTCGCTATCATGGCAGCGCCAGAAAGTCAGCACTGATCAGGGGCGCCTATGAAGCTGAGGATTTCTTTCCGTCCCTGGGCGAAAACGGCAAGTGGTACCATTTCACGGCCAGCCCGCTTGTTAGCCGGGGAAGGGTAATAGGAGCCATCGAGATACTGGAGGATGTAACAGAGAGGCATATAGCCGAGCAGAACCTGCGCTATTATGCCAGGCAGATCACCCGGGTGCAGGAGGAGGAGCGAAAATACATCGCCAGAGAGCTCCATGATACAACCGTGCAAACGCTGGTGGCATTGATCTACCAGATGGACAATTTCCGGTCGGGCAAACCTGATCTCACGGATGCGGAGAATGCAAAGCTCGATGCCATATATCAGAGAATGAAATCGGCGGTTGAAGAGGTCAGGCGATTCAGCCGCCAGCTGCGCCCGCCGGTTCTGGATGACCTCGGCCTGCTTCCGGTGCTGGAGTGGCTTAAAGGTGAGCTCAAGAAAATGTATGACATGGAAGTTGAGATTAAGGCCGCAGGTAAACAAAAACGGCTCCAACCCGATACGGAGCTCGCGCTATTTCGCATAATCCAGGAAGCTCTTATCAATGCGGCCAAGCATGCCAAGGTTTCATCGGCCACTGTACTGATTGAATATCTTGAACATAATATAAAAGTCAGTGTGATTGACCGTGGAGTAGGATTTGACCACGCAGGGAAGATTGATTTATTGCCCAGGGATGGCAAGCTTGGCCTGGCTGGCATCGTAGAGCGTGTACAGATGCTCGGTGGAAAAGTAGACATCGATTCGGTCAGAGGCAGGGGCACTACTATCGACGTGGAAATACCGCTCTGAAATTATTCTCGAAAAATCTGCAGGCGCAAATAAGTGTCCGCCCATCAGCCGTGTTCTGGGACGGCCCGTCAGTGCGCGGAAGATTTAAAAATTACCGCTGCCAGCGGCGGAAGTGTGATACTCAGCGAATACGGCCTGCCGTGAAAGAACTTTGATTCGGCTTCGGCTGCACCGAGATTACCCTGACCGCTCCCACCATAGTCCGCAGCATCACTATTGAATACTTCTTTCCAATTTCCTCCCCGCGGAACACCCACACGGTATGCGTAATGCGGCAAAGGAGTGTAGTTCAACGATACCAGAAGAAGGTCCTCTGTGGAGTTTCCACGGCGCAGATAGCTTACCACGCTGTGTATCGAATCATTGCAGTCCACCCATTCGAATCCGCCGGCATCGAAATCCAGCTCGTAAAGCGCCGGTTCACTGCCGTAGAGGCGTGCGATGTCCCGCACCAGTTTCTGCAGTCCGCTGTGTGGTGCGTACTGCAAAAGATGCCAGTCCAGGCTTTTCTCGTGGTCCCACTCCTTCCATTGGCCGAATTCGTTTCCCATGAAAACCAGCTTTTTACCTGGTTGTGTGAACATGCAGGAAAATAGCAGGCGCAGGTTGGCAAACTTCTGCCAGTCGTCGCCGGGCATTTTACCTGCCAGCGAGGACTTGCCATGCACCACTTCATCATGGGATAGGGACAGGACGAAGTTTTCGCTGAAGGCGTAGAGCATGCGGAATGTCAGCTTGTCGTGGTGATACTTCCGGTAGACAGGGTCTCTCGAGAAGTATTCCAGCGTATCATGCATCCATCCCATATCCCATTTCATGCCGAAGCCCAATCCTCCCACATAAGTAGGCCGGCTGACCATAGGCCAATCCGTCGATTCTTCAGCAATGGTCTGCACGTCCGGATAGTTGCGATAGATCTCCTCGTTGAAGCGGCGTAAAAAGGAGATTGCATCGAGATTCTCCCTGCCTCCGAATGGATTTGGTACCCATTCACCCTTTTTACGAGAGTAGTCAAGGTACAGCATAGAGGCCACGGCATCCACACGCAGCCCATCCACATGGTATCTATCCAGCCAGAACATGGCGCTGCTCAGAAGGAAGCTGCGCACCTCGTGGCGGCTGTAGTTGAAAATATAGCTCTTCCAGTCGGGATGAAATCCCCTGCGCGGATCGGCATGTTCGTAAAGATGCGTGCCGTCGAAAAAGCCCAGTCCGTGAATATCATTGGGGAAATGTGATGGGACCCAGTCGAGTATTACTCCTATGTCGTTCTGGTGCAGGTAATCCACCAGATACATGAAGTCCTGGGGAGTTCCATAACGGCTGGTAGGCGCGAAATATCCTGTCACCTGGTATCCCCAGGAACCATAGAAAGGGTGCTCCATGATCGGCATCAGCTCTACATGTGTGAAGCCCATGTTATTGACATAATCTGCCAGCCTTGGAGCGAGTTCCCTGTAGCTGAGATGCCGGTTGTTATCTTCGGGCATGCGCATCCATGATCCCGGGTGTACTTCATAGATTGATATGGGGGCATCCAGCCCGTTAGCCTTGCCTCGCCCGTCCATCCATCCGTGGTCTTTCCATGTGTAGGATAAATCCCAGACAATGGATGCTGTTTTGGGTGGTGTTTCGTAGTGAAAGGCAATGGGATCGGCTTTATCAACCTTGAAGCGACGTATATCGGACTCGATATGGTATTTGTAAAGGGCGCCCTTATCGAGGCCGGGGACCAAGCCTTCCCAGATACCTGAGTTCTCACGTGGAGACAGTTTGAAGCCCTTCTTGTCCCATCCGTTGAAATCACCCGTGACATAAACGTGCCGGGCGTTAGGCGCCCACACGGCGAAATATGTGCCGTCATACCCATCCCGGTGGATGGGATGTGCCCCCAGCTTTTCATAAAGGCGGAGGTGGCTGCCCTCGTTGAAAAGATAGAGATCATCTTTGCTGAGCAGACTGAAAGCCTGACTATTTGAATTCATAATTTTAAAGCAAATACAATTCTATTGACTGCTATTGGTCATGGGCGGCAGGAGGTTTATTTCCTGGCCGCTAATCCCGGAATTTAAATCCCTTTTCGCTAAACAGAAGCAGGCAGGCGTCCACTACCTGCGCATCGTAAAGGGTGGAGCGGTTCCTGGTTATCTCTTCCAGTGCTTTCTCCACACCCAAAGCGGGACGATAGGGGCGGTGAGAACTCATGGCCTCTACCACGTCAGCCACCGCCAGTATCCTCGCCTCCAGCATGATCTGCTCTCCGGCAAGGCCCTGAGGATATCCCGAACCGTCGATCCTTTCATGATGCTGCCATACTATGTGCGCGATCGGCCCCGAAAATTTAATCGACCTGACGATGTTATAGCTGGCTTCTGCATGGGCCTTGGCCAGACCAAGCTCGAGATTGGTGAGTTTACCCGGCTTGCTCAGTATCTCCGAGGGGACGTAGACCTTGCCCACATCGTGCAGCAGGCCTGCCACGGCCAGGTCCTGTACACGATTCTGCTCCAGGTCGAGCTCCTCCGCAATAGCTACGGCAAGCTGGCTGACCATACGCTGGTGGCCGGCGGTATAGGGGTCGCGCAACTCGCTCATCATGGCTATGGCCTCAATGGTACCCTCCAGCGTGGAACTGGCCTTCTCAAGGGCCGTTTTCAAATCTTCCGCCGCCTTCTTGCGCCCGGTGATATCCTCGGTTATACCGTAGACCCCGATCACTTTGCCGTCGATAATTATAGGTATTCCGGTAACATGGACGTCTATCTTCCTGCCGTCCCTGGTGATGAAGGCAGCCTCGTAGGACTGAGGCTCGCCGTTCAACGATCCGGCAAAATGCTGTTTGACTACCTCCATATACTCAGGGGGTATGAGACGGCTGAAAGGCATCTTCAATGCCTCTTCCTCCGAGTAGCCGGATATCCTGACTGCAGCGGCGTTGATGCTGGTGAAATTACCCTGCCGGTCAATGGCATAGGTCATAGCTGGATTATAGTGGAATAACGAGCGGTAGCGTAGCTCGCTCTCCTTGAGCGCTTGCTCAGCCAGTTTCAGCGAGGTAATATCCTGGATGATCACGCTGAAGCCTGCCAGCCGCCCTTCTATTATCAGGGCGCTGGGACTGGTGAACAACCAGATGACGGAGCCGTCTTTTCGCAGACCGCGAAACTCGATCGCCGGCAGTGTCTGACCCTTCGCCACCGCTTCCATGAAATCATTGATTATTTTGTCTTTATCATCCGGGTGAATAAAATCAAAGAACTGCCTGCCCATCACATCGTCCCTGCTGTAACCGTAGATCTGGCACAGCCTGTCGTTGACCATGGTCAGGACGCCTGTTTCATCGGCCACGGCCACGCCTGAGGACGAAGTCTCGATCAGGCTGCGGTATTTCGTTTCGCTTTCGATCAGAGCCCTCTCAGCCCGTCGGCGCTGTGTGATATCGCGTGAAATACCCATCACGCCGCTGAACTTGCCCTGCTCATCGCCTATGACCGTGAATGATGTCTCTGTCCATTTTGTCGAGCCATCCTTGCAGTAGACCTCCATCTCGCCCGTGTATGTGACCGGGCCGCCTCCCGGATCGCTTTCAAATCGCGATATGGCGCCTGCCACTCCGCTTACCACCGGCTCCAGTGATGAAGCTGTGATGACCTGTTCCATCTTTAACTGCAACATCTCCTGCGGTGTATAGCCCCTCTGCGTATAAACCGAAGGGCTGAAATAGGTATAGTGGAGGTGTTGGTCCGCGGACCATATTACATCGCTGGTGTTTTCAGCGATAACATTATAGCGTTCTTCGCTTCTCTGCAGTTCCCGCCTGGTTCCGATGCGTTCAATCACTATGCCTATATCTGCTGCAATTGCCTCCAGCGAATTGCGGACGACATCGGGCATGTTGTCCAGAGAATGTGAATAAACTCCCAGGGATGCCAGGATCCATTCCCCGTGCTTGACAGGTATGGTTGCGTTGAATGTCAGCCCCTCGGATTTCAGCTCCTCAGCAAAGGGCGGAGTGAATTCCTCGGCTTTTGTATAAATGGGAGATCCTTTCATAAGCAGGCGTGCCCATATGCTATCAGCAGGCAGGGACGACAATTTTTCAACCAGGGCAGGAGTTATATTTTGGTGACAGATTGCATGAAAATCGCCCGTCTCTTGATTCTTTAGATAAACCACCCCGGAATCGAAGCCTGAGATCCTGATAGCGGCATCAAGGCACAGTTCGGCTGCCGTCTCGATGTCGGTTATGCCGATCAGCGATAGAGCCAGGTCGCGGCGTATTTTCCCCCGTTCCCCGGATTGTCTGCGTTCTGTGATATCCGTAATGAAATTGAGCGTGGCCGGCAGTCCCTCCCATTCAATCAAGACGGCCCGCAGCTCCGCCCAGCGAACCTGGCCGTCTCCTCTGATCACGCGGAATTCGGATACTTCCTCGATAGGTTCACCTTTAAGGCGGCGCAGGTGCCTGCTGACGATATATTCCTTGTCATCCTGATAGATGAAATCTACAAAGGGAATTGAGAGCAGGTCTTCCGGCCGGAGCAGCATTATGCTGGCGGTGTTCTGGTTGGCGAATTTAATCATGCCATCCTGCGTGATGAAGATGGCCTCATGGGCATTTTCCACCACCAGGCGATATTTCTCCTCGCTGTTACGCAGGGCCTGTTCCGCTTGCCTGCGGGTCGATATATCACGGGAGGTGCCCAGCATACCGATGATTTCACCTGAGGCATCGGTTATCAATGCCATTGAAGTCTCCATCCAGACTGTGGAGCCGTTTTTATGATACGTCTCCATTTCTATAGTGAACCAGCGCTTCTGGCCCGGGGTACTGTCAAGGATGGGGATACTGCCGTTTTCCAATGCTCCGGCTATTTTATCCAGGGACTCAGGCGTCATTCGCTGGGCTATCCCGCGTGACATGGCTTCTTCCACGGTAAATCCGTTCAGCCTGGTAACGGATGGGCTGATAAATGTGTAATTAAGGTATTTATCCAGCATCCAGATAACATCCGCCGTGTTTTCAGTGATAAACCGGTAGCGCTCCTCGCTGGCCTGCAGCGCCTGTCTGGAGGACAGGCGATCGATGATTATGCCTATATCTGCGGCAATAGCTTCCAGTGAGTCTCGGATTACCAGCGGCATATTGTTCTGTGTATGAGAGAGGATACCCAGTGCGCCGATCACTTGATTCTGGAATAACACCGGTATCATCGCGTCGAAAGTGAATCCTTCATGTTTTAGCTTTTGATCAAAAGGCGGCTTGAACTCACCGGCGCTCAGGTAATTGGGCCTGCCTTTTTTAATATGGCGGGCGTCTGCGGAATCGGCTTTCAACACGAAATAATGCTCTTCAGTATATGCTGAAGAGCCATAATTACAGGCGGTCTTGAGATCGCCGCTCTTCTCATCTAATATATAGATTACCCCCGTGTCGAATCCTGAGATTTCAATGGCGGCGTCCAGGCAGTATTTAAGCGCCGTCTCCATGTCTATACGGCCGGCCAGCTTCAAGGCCAGATCGCGGCGTATCTTGCCCCTGGCCTCGGACTGCCTGTGTTCAGTGATATCGACGCAGGCGCCCACTGAATGTGCGATCCTGCCGTTTTCGTCATAGACGGCCAGCCCGCGGTCTATCCAGTTGCGCTGCGATCCGTCTTTGCGCAAAATGCGGTACTCGACGTTATAAGGTTCACCTGTTTCAGCGTGACGGTTCAACGCCTCCGTAACGCGGTCGCGGTCATCCGGGTGCAGCGCATTTTCCCAGGCATCCAGAGTTCGAGGGAACTCGTCGCGCTGATATCCCAGCATGCCGTCGATGTCCCCGAACCATGTCACCAGGCCTGTCTGGATGTCCCAGTCCCAGACGATATCCGTTGTGCTCTGTACGGCCTTGCGGAACAACTCTTCGCTCTTCCTGAGGGCTGACTCCGCCTCTTTAAGCCGCACGTGCTCACGCAACGCGGAAATGCCATAGGCCAGATCTTGGGACAGCTCATTCAGCAGTGAGATGTCGTCTTCCTCAAAAGCGTTTTTACGATCCGCATAGATGTTTATCGAGCCGAAGACCTGATCACGGTACTTGAGCGGTAGCGAAATAGTCGATCGAATGCCAGCCTCTTCCACCAGGCTGAGCCAGGGTTTATACGCCGGATCGAGTGCTATATCCTGGATGACAGCGATCTTTCCTGTGCGGATAGCCCGTCCGGCCGGCCCCTTGCCCAGGTCACTATCGCTCCATGTTATACCTGCGCTTTCAATTCTACCTGCGTCGGCCCCGCTGATGGCCACAGGCTTAACTGTCTTGTTCTCATCATCCTCAGCATAGCCTGCCCAGGCTATGCGATAGCCGCCTGTCTCAGTCATGATTCCGCATATGTTCCGTAGCAGCTCTATTTCACTGGTGGCATGTACCATGGTTGCGTTGCACAGGGAGAGCATTTTATGGAGGCGATTGGCCTTTTCAATAGAAGCCTCCATCTGACGTCGTTCGGTGATGTCGGACTGTACTATAAGCGAGGCCGGGCGGCCCTCCCATTCAATGGTGTTTATATGGGCTTCCACCCAGCGGATTTCACCATTCTTATCTATCACCCTGTAGATCTGCTCTGAAGGCGCCTGCTCTCCCCCCGCCCTGCCGAAATGGTTGTCCATAACGGATTTGACATCATCAGGGTGGATGAGTTCCGCCAGGGACTTATTCAGTAGCTCATCCCCGCTGTAGCCTGTGATGGCCGAAACGCCGGACTTGCAAAATTTGATCCGGCCGTCCTGAATCACGTAGATCGATTCCGATATATTCTCCAGCACCATGCGGTGGTGTTTTTCGCTCTCATTTATCTGCTGCTCAGCCTTTTTACGCTCCGTTATATTCCTGGCTGAACATACAGCGCCAACAGGTCGACCTGACGCAGAGAATATGGGGCTGAGTGAAAACTCGTAATAAGCGGGGCCGTCAGCAAATTCATAGCTCCTTTCGAGCGCAACCTTCTCCCCGTTCAGCACTCGCCGCCCGACAGTGCTCCAGAAGTCATTATTTTCCTGAGGCATGGCGGAACGAATATCCATTCCTTCTGTGAGGGTGGCGCCGTAGACCTGCTGATAGAATTTACGGGCGCTGCTGTTGGCAGCGATTATGTGATAACCGCTGTCGACCGACCACATGGCATCCCGGGTATTTTCCAGTATGGCCGACATGCGTGATTCGCTCTCCTGCAGGGCCTTGAACGCAAAGAAGCGATCGGTTATGTCAGCGAAAGTGGCGTAGACCTGGTAAGGCATATCTGCGCCCGGATGGAACTGAGGTATGGCGCTCATGCGGATCCAGCGGATTTTATTATCAATTCCTCTGAAGAACCCGATAGTTATCTCCCTTACCAGTTTGCCGGTTTTTGCTGCCACGGTTACGGGGAAATCGTCCGGATAGAAATCGCTGCCGTCCTCATGGAAGAAGTTCCATACAGGATCGGTGGCTGCCCGGCCGACCAAGTCATCCATCTCCAGGCCCATTATTCTTGCCGCCGCCGGATTAGCCGATATCACCCTTCCTTCAGCCCAGCACGTCACACCTTGATCCATCGTCTCAAACAACAGGCGGTATTGCTCCTCGCTTTTGACCAGGGCGTCCTCGGCTCTCTTCCTATCGGATATCTCCTGTTCCAGCGCCTCCATCTTTCGTTCCAGCTTCTGCATGAGAGCAGCATTGTACAGGTCGCCGTCAGGTCTGTTTTTATTCTCCTTCGGTTTACCTGTTCCCTTTTTCGACCTGATTTTACGCGCAAGCAACTCTGATACAATGCGCGTCAGTTCGTCCGGTTCAATGGGTTTGCGCAGGAAAGTATCCGCACCCAGCTTAATCCCGAGCTCCTCGTCTTTTGTATCGGTAAAGGCGCCGGTGAGGAAAATAAACCGGATACTGCTCAGGATCGGATCCGCTTTGCATTCCTGCAGGAGCCGGAATCCGTCCATCACAGGCATTAGGATATCCGATAATATTAAATCGGGCTTTGCTTTACGCAGCTTCTGCAGGGCCTCCTTGCCGTTTGCGGCAGACGTGATACGGTAACCGGCGTTTTCAAGGATTGTACAGAAGAGGCGCAGGTTCTCCCCGCTGTCGTCCACGATGAGGATTTTCGGCAGCTTCCTGATCTTTCTTGCCGCTTTTGAAGCGGCTGAACGTCCTTCTTCTTTCACGTCACAATGCTTGCGCTAATTAATATCATCTTGGTTATGCACCTTGATGTCAAGTTTTTCGTAGCTGAAGGGCCTTTGATCATTGCATCGTCGCCGATGCTCCGGGCAGTTTGCCGTAAAGCCGGCATTTGATATGCTATAATCAATTTATCACAGGTGAATACATGGGGATTCGCTATATTAAAGAGCCCGGACTGATCGATCCGGTGATGATCGCGGCCTGGCCGGGCATAGGCAACATCGGTCTGATTGCACTGGACACGTTGCGCAGGTCGCTGCAGGCTGAGCAGATGGCTTATATAGAGCCCGATGATTTTTTCTATCCCAGGAAGGCCATTATACGTGATGGCGAGCTGGTGAAACTGGATTTCCCGGCCAGCGACTTTTTCTACCATACAACTGGAAAGCATGACCTGATATTATTTCTCGGCGAAGAACAGCCGGCCGAGGGAGGAGGAGTCTATGCAGCCGGCAGCATGGCCTACGATATGGCCAATATGGTATTGGATGTGGCGCAGAAGTATGGATGCAGGCGTATCTACACCTCCGGGGCGGCGGTGGCGCCCATGCATCATACTGCCAGGTCACGGGCCTGGGCTGTGCCCAATTCACCCGAACTTGTCGCTGAATTCAGGGGCTACGATAACACCGTGCTGATGTCGGATATAGAAGGGCGTGGAGGTGAGGGTAACATTGCCGGCCTTAACGGGCTTTTGCTGGGCATAGCACGTAGGCGTGGCATTGATGCGGTCTGCATCATGGGGGAGATACCCATATATCTGC
This sequence comes from Dehalococcoidia bacterium, assembly GCA_041653995.1. Taxonomy (NCBI): domain Bacteria; kingdom Bacillati; phylum Chloroflexota; class Dehalococcoidia; species Dehalococcoidia bacterium. The sequence continues at coordinate 47,157 of JBAZEK010000004.1, read as the reverse complement.
AGGGTTTTCCCTTTCCCTATCCCAAAGGGTCCAAGTCGGTGCTCGAAGTGCTTTCTACGGCACTTGATCTATGGATCGATATGGAAGTGATAAATGAGCTGGCCCGGCAAAGTGAGAGTGAACTGACACGGCTCTATGAGAAACTTCCTGATGAGATCAAGCAGCAGCTCGACCGGCTCAAAGAGTCCACTGTGGCTGCGGCCGAGAGCGGAGATTTGATAACCGAGGACGATAAGAAAAAGATACTTGAAGATATAGATAAGTTCTTCAAGCATGATGTGGGGGGAGAGCAGAAGTGAGCGGCGAAGAGGCTATTAGATTAAGCGGCAGCCCGGGCCTGAAAGGATCAGTCTTGATAGTAGCCTGGGCTGAGGATGCCGGCAAACTGGGAGTGCGGGCCGTTGATTACCTGTTGCAGTCTCTGGGCTGTAGTGAGTTCGGCGAAGTGCTGCCTGAGGGCTTCTTCCCCATGGGCGGGGTGAATGTAGTGGACAATGTAGCCCGCTTTCCTGAAAGCAAGTTCTATGTGTGTGATCGCAATAACCTGGTAATTTTCAAGAGCAGTATTCCCAGGATGGGCTGGCACAGGTTCCTTACATCGGTGCTTGATGTCGCTGATCGTGATTGCGCTGTCAAGGAGATATATACCATGGGAGCCATGATCTCCACAGCCGCTCACACGGTCCCGAGATCGCTCATTTCGATTGTGAATAACAAAGAAATCAAGCCCACGCTGGATCCGTATAATGTCATTTCAGACAACGATTACGAGACTCCCTCCGGCCAGAAGCCCACACTGAGCTCATATCTGTCATGGCTGGCGGGGCAGCGCAACATACCGGCGGTCAATCTCTGGGTGCCGGTTCCATATTACCTGGTGTCCACGGATGATCCCCGCGCGGTAAAGCGGCTTGTATATTTTTTCAACAGCAAGTTTGATCTCGGGGTTGACTTCACGGCTCTGGATTCAGTCATCGCCCTGCAAAACAATAAAATCGCCAGGCTGTTCGACAAGTCTCCCGAGATAAAAAATATGGTGCGCAAGCTGGAAGTGGGTGATGGATTGGATGGCGAGGAGAGCGAGAAGCTTGCACGCGAGATGGCCGAGGCGCTCAAGTAAGGGCGTCGTCTGCCGGTCCATTATATGTGTATCTTGGGTGCGCTATTTTGATATAATTTGGCGTTTATCAATCGACGAATAAGGAGGACTTCTATGGCAGTAGGCTATCAGAAAGAGGGCAGGCTGGCAATCATCACGCTCAACCGGCCGGAAGCTCTGAACTCATTCGATCCGCAGCAGATAAGCGAGATCAACAAATGTTTCTACGATTTCAACGCTGATGAGGAACTATGGGTGGCCATTCTGACCGGATCGGGCGAGAGGGCTTTCTCCGTGGGCGCCGATATTAAAACGACTCTGCCGCTGATACAGCAGAGCGCTCACCGCGGTGAAATGCCTGCGCCAGCTATCTGCGAGGATATGCAGATATGGAAACCCATTATAGCCGCTATCAACGGCGCCTGCCTGGGTGGCGGTTTCGAGGTAGCCCTGGCCTGTGATATAAGGATCGCGGCCGAGAATGCCACGTTCGGCTTTCCGGAGATCAACCTGGGCCTTATCCCGGGCTGGGGCGGCACACAGCGCCTGCCACGGGCTGTAGCGCAGGCGAAGGCAGTTGAGATGCTTACTTCAGGCCGTCCCATCGATGCTCAGGAAGCTTATCGCATCGGCCTGGTCAACCGGGTCGTGCCGGCCGCCGAACTGATGAATGAGGCTAAGAAGATGGCAGAAACACTTCTCAAACCTGCGCCGCTGGCCGCCCGGGCTGCCAAGCAGGCTATGATGACGGGCTTAAATACCACTCTTCTGAACGGGCTTGATATCGAGTATCAGATTGAGAGGATTGTCACCAGTACGGAGGATTTCAAAGAGGGGCGGCAGGCGTTCATCGAGAAGCGCAAGGCGAATTTTAAAGCTAAATAACACTTTGCAGGAGGAAGACCATGACAATAAAGAAAATAGGTGTTGTGGGGTTTGGATTGATGGGCCGAGGCATTGCCGAGGTGAGCGCCAAGGCGGGTTACGATGTGGTCGCATCCGAGATCAGCAAGGATTTGCTGGATAAGGGTATGGCTGCCGTCAGGGTTTCGCTTTCAAAGGCGGTGGAGAAGGGTAAAATGGCACAGGCTGATATGGACAAGACGCTGGCCAAGATCAAAGGTACCACGGAAATGACGGATTTCAGGGACTGCGATCTCGTCGTGGAGGCTGCCATTGAGAACCTCGATCTCAAAAAAAAGATATTTATTGATTTGGACCGCGTCTGTGGTCCGGGCGCCATACTCAGCACGAACACATCCTGCCTGTCGGTTATGGATGTGGCGGCGGTAACCAAGCGCCCGGACAAGGTATTGGGCTGCCATTTCTTCAATCCCGTGCCGCTGATGAAATTGCTGGAACTGGTGAAGACCATAACCACCAGCAAGGAGACTCTGGAGACCGCAGTGGAGTGGGGAAAATCGCTGGGCAAGACCGTTATCACTGCTCCGGACAGGCCGGGTTTTATCGTCAACCGCTCATTTCTGCCATATATGGTGGAAGCTTTCGAGATGTATGAAAACGGCGTGGCTACCAGGGAGGACATCGACACGGGAGTGCAGCTGGGGCTTAACCATCCCATGGGGCCGCTTACGCTGGCCGACATGGTCGGGCTGGATACCTTGCTCTTCGTCATGGATGCAATCTATGCCGAAACTAAAAATCCCAAGTTCGTCGCTCCCGTTCTGCTGCGCAAGATGGTAACCGCCGGTCATCTGGGACGCAAGACCGGAAAGGGTTTTTACGACTATAAGTAAGCGTGGATTCAGATCCGCACGGTTTAGACAGGGTGCGCCTGAAGGTAAGTCCCTGAGGGTGACCTGTAAAATATATGGCGCTATAATCTACGCTATATGAAGATAGAGAAGGCCCGCGAGCTCGGCTTCTGTTTCGGTGTGCGGCGCGCTCTCAAGATCATTGAAAGCTCGGCCCGCCGGGGACAATCTATAGCTACGCTCGGGCCGATTGTACACAACAAGACGGTCGTTGCGCGGCTCAAGGCCCTGGGGGTGAGTGTCGTGGAGGATGCCGACAATCTGGAGAGCGGCACAATTGCGGTCTCTTCACACGGTCTCTCTCCGGCGGTGCTGGAGAAGCTCCTGGCGGCGGGGGCAGAAGTTATCGACACGACCTGCCCGATTGTGCGCAGCGCGCAGAAAGCGGCTCGACGGCTGGCCAACGCAGGCTTCGGGGTCATTATCTTCGGAGAGGCCAGCCACCCCGAAGTGCGCGGGCTTCTGGGTTGGGCCGGCGACAAGTCCATTGCCTCGATGGATGCGGGCCAGGTGCCGATTGAGAGCCTACCAACACGTATCGGCATCATGGCGCAAACCACGCAGAGCAGGGCGGAGTTCATAGCCTTCGTCAACCGGCTCAATCAGCGACTGCTTCCCCGTGCAAGGGAGATCAGGGTAGAGAACACGCTCTGCCAGGAGACGCAGAAAAGGCAGCTGGCAGCCGAAGAGTTGGCCGGGACCAGCGACCTCATGATAGTCGTCGGCGGGCACAATAGCGCCAATACCCGCCGCCTGGCGGAAGTCTGCCAGCATATTGTGGAGACGCATCATATTGAGAACGCCGGCGAGATAGATATTGAGTGGCTTAAGGGCAAGAAGGCTGTGGGTATAACTGCAGGCGCTTCCACGCCGGATGAGGCTATTGAGCAGGTTATAGATCGAACAGTCTCGCTTTCGGCGGATACTTAACCCAGTTTCTCCGATAGCAGGCGTCCGCCCAGTATGTGGAGGTGGAGATGCGGGACGACCTGCGTGCCGTCCGGGCCGCAATTGAATGTCAGGCGGTAGCCTGATTCCGCGATGCCCTCCTTTTCAGCTACCTTTCCCGCTGTCAGCAACATCCGGCCGGCAAGTGATTGGTCGGAGGCGGAGAGGCCGTTTACCGACTCGATGTGTTTCCTGGGTATAAGGACATCGTGGACGGGCGCCATCGGATGAATATCGCGAAAGGCGATCAATTCCTCATCGCTGTAGACAACATCCGCCGGTATGGTTCCGGCAGCGATCTTACAGAATATGCAGTCCATGGCCGGGCTTGTCAGGCGATCCTGATCGTCTGGCAGGTAGTTGTGCGCTCGATACCGCTGATCTTGTGGAACTGCTCGGTAATCAGCTTGCCAACATTATCCACCGATTCCCCTTCCACTACAGCGATGATGTCGTAAGGTCCCATCACGGCGTCCACGCTCTTTATGCCGTCGAGCTTCTTGAGATGAGTGAGGACCGACTTGGTCTGCCCCACCGATGTTGTTACCAGTACGAATGCTTTGGCTGCCATATTCCCACCTCCTGTATCTCAAATTTTAGCCTATCGCGTTAGCTTTGCGCAAGCTTTCCATATCCTGTTTGGCATAGCCCAGCGACTTCATCACCTCGTCCGTGTTCTCGCCCGAGTAAGGGGCCATGCTCCTCACGCTGCCCGGAGTTTGAGAGAGTTTGATGGCTATGCCGGGCTGCCTGACCTTGCCCAGCTTGGGATGATCGAATTCCAGCAGCATTTTGCGGTGCAGGAGCTGCGGGTCGGTGGCCACCTCGTCTATATCGTAGACCTTTCCGGCCGGCACGTCATATTTGCACAGTATCTCAAACCATTCATCGCGCGTCCTGGTCAGGAAGACCTTCTTGACCTCCTCCGTAGCCTGTTGCCATTTTTTATCCTGTTGAGGTTGTATGAAATGATCGGGTGTGAAGCTGAATTCCTTCAGATCTTCACGGTTGATCGCCCGGCACAGGTTTTCCCAGAACCATGGCTCCACGCAGCCGAGACTGATGAGCTTGCCGTCCGATGTCTCGTAGGTCTGATAGTATGGATATCCCCCGGCCAGACCCCACTGCCCGCGGGGGAACTTCATGCCGGCAGCGAAATGCTGTTGCAGGAAAAAGGTCATGAGCGTGATTACACTGTCCGTGTAAGAGATATCGACGAATTGCCCCTTGCCCGAGGACTGGCGCGCGAAAAGCGCCAGCAGGATGCCCATGACACCATGCAGCGAGGCGCCGGCGAAGTCGGCCAGGAAATTGAGAGGGATGGCCGGCGGGCTGCCGGGCCATCCTATCAGGTTGAGAGCCCCGGCTATGGAGATGTAGTTTATATCGTGTCCCGGATTCTGGCTGTAGGGGCCGTCCTGCCCGTATCCGCTGAGTGAGCAGTACACGATGCGTGGATTGATTTTATTTATCGTCGCGTAGTCCACGCCCATGCGCCCGGCCACGCCGGGACGGAAGCCTTCGATGACCACGTCGGCCTGTTGAGCCAGCTTGTAAAAGACCTGCTTCCCATCCTCTGACTTAAGGTTCAGTCGTATGCTCTTTTTATTGCGGTTGACGGCGTTGTAGGCCATAAACGACTTGAGGGCCTCGGCCTCGGCGGGGTCGATCAATTTTCGTCCGCCGGCCTGCGGTACAGCCTCCACTTTAATGATATCGGCCCCGAAATCTCCCAGGATCATACTGCAGAGTTCGCCCGGAGGCATATGGACGAGCTCGATGATCTTGATACCTTCTAATACCTGCATGTAACCTCCCTTTCGTATGTGTAAAATATTTGTGTGATTTATTGGATCAAGTCAGTGCGGAAGATAGATTATTCAATATTTTTGCCGCCGGCTCGTCCCGGTTCAGCGTGTAAAAATGTAAGTAACGCACACCGTTTTCCAGCAGGTCCAGGCACTGCTCGGTGGCCAGGTCGATGCCGGCCTTAATAATCTCATCCGGATCGTCCATCTCTTCGAATTTGGTGACGATGGGCACGGGTATCTCCACGCCGGAGAGCTCGCTGAAGCGCTCGACCTTCTGAAAGTCGGTGATGGGCATAATTCCGGCAATAATGGGTATGTCGATACCATCCTGCTCGAAGCGGTCCATCATCTGATAGAAGTGGAAGTTCTCGAAGAACATCTGCGTAATGCCGAACTCCGCTCCCTGGTCGATTTTCTGTTTGGTGTAGGCGGTGTCCAGCCCGAGGTTAGGCGATTCCAGGTGGCCTTCGGGATAAACAGCCACGCCGACGCAGAATCTCTGGTAAGTGGCCAGGAAGCGCACCAGGTCGGAGGCGAAGCGGAAGTGCTCCTGGCCGTCGAACACATCTGCTCCGTATTCTTCGGGATCGCCGCGCAGCGCCAGTATGTTCTCGGTGCCCAGCTGCCGGTAGTAATTGATCACAGGTTCAAGTTCGCTTCTGCGCGGATCGGCGCAGGTGATATGCGGCATCACGGTCAGCCCGGTTTCATCGTGGAGCTTCCTCACGATATGCTTGGTCTTGCCCAGCGTGTCAGCCCCTGCATGCTGTGTGACCGAGATAAAGGACGGATTGAAAACCTTCAGGTTTTCAATCCGCTTCAATAGCCTTTCCTCGCCGGTGGGCGTTTTTGGCGGAAAGAACTCAAAAGAGAGGCATTTGCCCTGCCCTCTTATAATTTCACTTATCTTCATCCGCTTGCCTTAAAAACAGCCCGATTGAGGCCAAAAACAACGTTAATCTTACATGCGCCGATAAAGGAAATCAAGCTATGGCTGGGCTTGGGCAAGGATTGACAAACAGCGGTACGGGCCATATCATGTTGGCCTTATGGATGATCCTCTTTCGACCGCTAAAGTGCTTGTAGATATACAGGAGGGGGAACGGCGGATTATTGCCCGCGAACTCCACGATAGGCTGGGGCAGTCGCTGGCTGTGCTCAAGTTGCTGCTGGGCGATGCGATGAACTCCTCCCCGGATAAGGCGCGCTATACTTTGAGTGAGGCGCAGTCGTTGGTTAATGAGATGATGTCGCTGGCGCGCGAGCTTTCCCTGGAGCTACGCCCCAAGATGCTGGACGACCTGGGGCTGCTGCCGGCTCTGCTCTACCTGTTTGAGAGCTTCACTTCGCGCACTCACGTGGCCGTTCAGTTCGAGCACCAGGGGCTGCACAAGAAAATACCTGCCGAGACCGGACTGGCCGCTTATCGCATCGTTAAAGAAGCGCTGGAAAACGTAGCGGCGCACGCGGGCACGGGCGAAGCCAGGGTCAGAGTGTGGTCCGACCGCTGGATACTTTCCGTACACATCGAGGACAGTGGATGCGGCTTTGAGGCCGATAAGCTTGCCGACACCTGGCCCGGGGGTATTAACGGCATGCACGGACGCGCCCTGATCGCAGGCGGCAGGTTTTCCCTTTCCTCTGCACCCGGTACGGGGACGGTAGTCACGGCTGAGCTTCCCCTCCCCGTCAGATCGAGGAAGGTGATCGAATAAAAAATGATCAGTGTTATTCTGGCTGATGATCATCATGTGGTGCGCAAGGGCATCAAAGCCCTGCTCGAATCCGAAGCGGATATTCGTGTGAGTGGTGAGGCGGGCAGCGGCGCTGAGGCCGCGCTGCTGGCCGGGCAGATAAAGCCCGATGTCATGATAGTCGATCTGATGCTGGCGGATATGAGCGGGCTGGCGGTCATCCGGCAGATCAGGAAAAAGTCGCCTCATACCGCCGCTGTCGTACTGTCCATGTACGGGAATGATTGTTATGTGGTTGAAGCGCTGCAGGCAGGCGCCTGTTCATATGTGTTGAAGGACTCCTCCCCCGAAGAGTTGGTGCGCGCTGTGCGGGAGGCGTCGCTGGGAAGGCGCTACCTGGCGCCACCTCTCTCGGACCGCGCTATAGAAGCCTATCTGCAAAGGTCTGAGGAGAGCCGGCTCGAACCCTATGATATGCTCACCTCGCGCGAGCGCGAGGTGCTGCACCTGGCGGCGCAGGGGTTCACCAGTTCAAATATCGCGGAGAGGCTTTTCATCAGCCCTCGTACGGTAGAGGTGCATCGGGCCAGGGTTATGCAGAAGCTGGGATTGCGCAACCGCACCGAACTCATACATTTCGCTATCAGGCGCGGGATTATACCTGAAAAATAGTTTAGGACTCACCGTAGGGGCGTACCTTCAGGTGCGCCCGCAGCTTAATGCATGTGTCGAGCGGGTTTAAAAACCCGCCCCTACATCGCTTTGTTTGCAATAGCGCCCAATCCTGAACCACGCTTTTTCTTCAGGTAACGGTCGCGGATCACGTAATAGATGACGCCGATAATCATCCAGACTATTAAGATGAGGAAGGCGGTCAGGCTCTCCATGACCAGCGCGGCGATGAAGAATGCGCCGAACAGCAGCGCCAGCGCAGAGACTATGTAAAGCCATGCGCCCTTGAGTTTAAAGGGGGCTCTGGCGAAGGCTTCGGGCATTTTGCGGGGGAAGCGCATGGCTGAGATGAGGATGGGGAAGAGCAGCACGATGGAACCGATGGAGGCGGTGTAGGCCAGCACCTCGAAGGACGATGACCCCAGTGGCAGGGTGGCCAGGGAGAGCACGAACATAACGAGTAGACCCCAGTGGGGCGTGCCGAACTTTTTATTGATGCCCGCCAGCGCCTGTGGAAAGACCCCGTCCTCGGCGAAAACCAGTATATAACGCGAGGCGAACATGAAAGTGGCGTTGATGGTGGTGGCCAGGGCCAGCAGCCCCCCGCCTACCGTGAAGAAAATGGCCAACCCGGGCGGCATGAAGTAACCGGCGGCAATGGAAAGCGGCTGGTTGGCGCAGACGCTGGACGGCGCGGCGCCCACAGTCACCAGTCCCATCAGTGTGTAGATAGTGATTATGATTGGCATGCTGATGGCGAAGGACAATGGAATATTCCGGCCCGCGTTCTTGATCTCGGCGCCCAGGTCGATGATGAAGTTGGCGCCCATGTAGGCGAAGAAGAGCGTGCCGGCGGCAATGGCAAGGCCGACCGCCCCGCCGGGGAAAAGTGGTGTGAGGTTGGCGGGATCTATGGCCGGTATGCCCCAGATAATGTAGACCACCAGCGCCACCAGCAGCACGAAGAACATGCCTACCTGCACGGCGCCGGCGGCCTTAACGCCCACCAGGTTGATCACAAAGAAGAAGGACAGGGTTATCACGGCCACCAGGTTACGGTCGAAGGTGGGGAAGATCACGCGCGTATAGTCGGCGAAGTTAAGGGCATACATGGGCATGCCGCCCAGCATGATGCCCATCATGATGCCCCAGACGCCGATGAAACCCCAGAAGGGGCTGAGTATACGGCTGGGGTAGCGGAAGCTGCCGCCTACGGTAGGAAGGATTGAGGCCAGCATGCCGATGGGCAACAGGGCCAGCACCATGGGCAGCGCTGCGATGATGAAGGCAATGGGCACGCCGGGGCCGCATTTCGCCACCGCCAGGCCTGTCAGAGCGAAGATGCCCGCCCCGATGATGGCGCCAACCTCTATGGAGACGATATCAAGCAGCCCCAGTGATTTCTTAAGGCCCGGGCCGGATGAACCTTCTTTTTCCTGCATACTCATCCTCCCAAATAGAATCCCAAACTCCAAACAATATTAAACTCTAATATCTAAATTCTAAATCCTAAATAAATATAAAACTCAAATGTTCAAATACCGGAATCCTATGAATTTTGATCATTTGATATTGTTTAGAGTTTAATATTTAGAATTTTCCCTCTTGTTCAGGTTCGCTCGCAATCTCCTATTTCAGATAGGGTATCAGGTTCTCCTTAAAGGCCCACTGCGCGCATTTGGGGAGTGTTTTGAAGCCGCCGCACTTTTTAATGGTCTCGCTGTAATCCACGCTGTTGTAGGTGTTCCAGAATAGCAGCGGAGCGCCGTCCGGCGACCTGCCTTTTTTAATGAAGTCCAGCATGGCTGCCAGCGCCTTGCCCGTGTAGGTGGTCTCCAGCTTGATGCCCTCGGTTTTCTTGATCAGGTCCACGGCGGCCCTGCCCTCCGGAGTCACCCTGCCGTACTCCCCCCCGAAGAAATCCTGTTCCAGGTCGAAATCGGAGTCAGTGAACTTCATATCCGGCACTGAAGGATCGTACTTACGCATTAATTTAATAGTCTTATTGCACAGCGATACGATGCCCTTTACGTTGGAATAGGCGTCCATAGAGACCTTGACCCCCGCGATACGGCTTTTCAGCCCGGCAAGCCTGCATCCAACGATCAATCCGGCCGTGGTGCCCATGGAGCCGGTGGCGCCGAAAATGTATTTGGGCTCGGGCAGCAGGCCTGCGCCGATTTGCTGTTTCAGTTCCAGGGCGGCGTTAACGTACCCGAAGGTGCTGAGAGGAGATGTGCCTCCGGCCCAGAGCAGGTAGAAGTTGGGGTGGGTCAGTATCAACCAGGCCGCCCGCAGGTAGGCTTCCATGGTGCTGCGCCCCACGTTTATATCGGCGCCGAAATGCTGGTCCAGTAGCAGGTTCTCCTGCACTTTGTCGGTGATCTGCTGGGGGATGAGAACCAGCGCCGTTTTGATGCCGGCGCGGCCGCAGTGAATGGTGGTGGCCAGGCCGTGGTTGGTGCCGATGCCGCCCACCGTGATCATGTATTTCTTCTTCTTGCGCAGGGCGTCGGCGATAGCGAATTCCAGTTTGCGTATCTTGTTGCCCCCGTAGACGTCCGACGACTTGTCATCGCGCTTTATCCAGATTTCGGGGTAGCCTATAGTCTTGCCCAGGTTTTCAAGCTTTTGCACGGGCGTGGGATACTGGCCCAGAGATATCCAGGGCACACGCTTCTCCAGGGCCGGGTAGGCTTCAAATAGAGGTATCGTCATTTTCTGGTCCTTATTAATATTTTTAATATTTGCCGCCGGGCGGGTTTAAAAATCCGCCCCCGCATTTTTCCTGTAGGAGCGTACATTCAGGTGCCCCCGCGTTCCGGTGGATGGGCTAATTTCCTGCAGGCGCCGCCGCCGTTGCTTTGGACTCCGCCCTGCTGGCCGTAAGGTGCTTTCCCAGCCGTTTACCCAGGCACAGGATCGAATAGACCGGGGGCCGGCCCCACTCGGACGGTATCACCGAGCAGTCACAGACGTAGAGGTTGTCGATCTCCGTCTTGAGGTTGGCGTCCACGATATCATTTATCTTGCAGGTTCCGCCCGGATGCGAGGCGATCCACCAGGTCTTGAAAATATCTTTGGCGCCGGCGTTCTTGAGAATCTTTTTGGCGCGCTCAAATCCGCTCATCAGCTTGCCGCGCTCTATCTGTGTAAACGGTTTCCTGATGCACCCGGATTTGCTGATCTTGCCTCCCAGGCTGTCGCGCGCCTTAATCATAATAGTCAGCTGGCTCCTGTTCGACAGTTTGTCGAAGCGGAAGACCTCGGCGGTGAATACGTCGTAGATCAGCCAGGGTAGAGTCATGTCCGTCATCAGGTAGTCGTCCTCCACCATGTGCTGCCCCATGGCCATGGGGAACTCCTTGCCGTCATCCAGTCCTTTCACCGTCCCGAACACCGCGATCAGCGGATCGTAGAAGAAATTGGCGCCCGCCTGCGGGATGCCGCTGTTCTCCAGTATGATGGGCGAGCCGATCCCGCCCGCTGCCACTATCACTTTGTCTGCGCCGGCGATATACTTCTTGCCCTTGCGCGAGAACTCCACGCCCGTGGCCTTTTTGTTTTCAACGATGATCCTGTTTACACGCGCCAGGTCCAGCAGCTGCGCGCCCTTTGAGGCGGCGTCCTGGACGAACATACGCGAGTTCCACTTGGCGCCGTAAGGGCATCCCAGGTCGCACTTATCACACTTGGCCCGGCATTTGTCGAGGTACACGAACTTGTTGAGCTTCTGCCAGTTGTAGCCCAGGTCGCGTGCGCTCCGGGCGATCATTTTGGCTGAGGGTCCGATCAATTCGTCCTTAAGAGGATTGATGGGGACCTCTTTTTTAATCTCGGCCGCCTCGTCGCGCAGGTTTATGCCGTATTTATCCCAATAGTCGAAAGGCGGCTCCCAGGCGGTGGCATAATAGACTATTGAGCTGCCGCCCACCGTGATGGCGCGCACCAGTCCCAGGAAATTGTCGATGAAATACAGGCTCTTATAGGGCATGCCGATGTACCCGAGGGCCTGCGCGTTGCTGCCCTGCACGGGGGCATTGGAACCCCAGTCCAGCATCAGCACCTTCTTGCCGGCGTTGGTCAGCTCTCTGGCCACGGTGGCCCCGCCGGGACCAGTACCCACAACTATAGCGTCGAATTTCTCTTTCAGAGTTTCAACCATCTGCCTTCCTCCCGCCGTATTAATCATGAACCGGTCGTTTATCGAAATTAGCATACTCCAAAAACAGGCCGCTTTCAATATAGAAGTCAGCATCAACCGGCCTTTTTCAACCATGCCATGTGACGCGTCTCTCTCTTTGTTATACTTGAAACAAGATGATCAGGCTTTATATTACGTCGATCTTATTCGCGGCTGTAATCCTGGCAGGTTGCTCACCGGCGGATCAGCCTGCAGGGGAGCCGGTTGCCGAGAATACCACGGTCGACGTACCGGCTGTAGAAGTGAAACCCTGGCCGGTGATCAACGATTTCTCGGCCGGGGCGGATGTAATCATGCCGGGTGAGAACGTTACACTGCGCTGGAGCGTGTCTGACGTCGCGGCGGTGACCATTGACAACGGACCGGGCAGGGTTCAGCCCGTTGGATCAGTCGATGTATCGCCGCAAAAAACCACCAGGTATACCCTCACCGCTTCCGGGCAGAGGGGAGTATCGACTGCCTGGGTTACGGTTGATGTGGTGGAGAGGAGCGAATTCCTGCCGGACCTGGTCGTCACGGGCGTGACGCATATCAGCGGGCTGCTCTACTATAAAATCAAAAACATCGGCGCCGCCGATGCCGGCCCCAGCGAGACCTACGTCTATGACCAGAGCAACATGCTTCGGGACACGAGCTGGGTGAGCGGACTCAGGGCTGGTGAGGAAAAGATGCTGCCTTTCACCAATTACGACTGGGAAGGAAACACGATTAAAATATGCGCCAACGGAGATAATAAGGTGGAAGAGGCCGGTAAAGAAAATAATTGCTATGTGCCGACCTTTGGCTTCAAATACAAATACGATTTCGGCCAATATGCTTCGCGGGCGAGCTGGAGGGGCAGCGCCGGTCGGATCGAATACTCGGATGGCGATGCGGCTACCGGACGCGCGCAAAAGCTGCTCGAAGTCGTTGCTGCGGACAATCAGACCTATCGCAATGCCATCGAGATGATACCGCCCGGCGGCGGCTATGGCTGGATCGAAGGGATCTTCGGCGATTGGCGGGAGCAGTGGCAGGCGGGAGGCTATATGCTGCCTCTGGAGTTGCCTTACAACACGCGCTTTACTGCCAGGGTGGGGCTGTCCGGGGAAGCAGGGGATGGCGGAAGCGCGGCCTTTCTCTTCGGCATAAAGGATGACAGGGGTGGCATCGTCTGGTGGCCGGCTATCGAGGCTTCCGGTGACGGCAGTTTGCATGATATAGATATCGATCTCTCGGCCTATGGAGGCAGGAAGGTCATGCCCGTACTGAGGGTGGAGGGGGGTGCGGTGCCGGGCAAAATCCACGCCCTGTGGATAGATCCCGGGATCAGCCAGTGAAATCAGTTCATTTTATTCCCGGGGCGACAGCAATCCGTTGAAAGCCCTCAGAGCTACGTACTAATATAGCTCGATATGGTTGAGCTTCTTAAGTATGCCCTCAGGCTGGAGAGGTATGACGCCGCGGCCTATGCTATCGTTTACGGATTGCTGGTTTTCAAGATAAAATATGGCGAAAAAGCAGGCAAAAAAAGACGCAAAGCGGGACTTCTACGGCCCCGCCCTGGGTGAAGCCCGCAGCCTGATGCTGGAGGAGGCAGGTGGTGTGGAGGGGCTCGACCAGGAGATAGCCTTGCTCAGGCTCAAGCTGCGTGATCTGATCAGGGATTATCCGGATAAAATCGAACTGCACCTGCGCACGGCCAACGCCATCGCCGACATGGTGAAGATAGGCTATGCGATCTCCAGGGAACAAAAGAAAAGCCTCAGGGAGGCCATTACGAAGGTGCTCACCGAACTGGCCATTCCCCTGGGGGTCAGGGCTCTCATCAAGTAGAGATATTTATACACTCGTCATTGTGAGCTTTTTGCCTCTGGTCATTGCGAGCGAAGCGTGGCAATCTTGTGCATACAATCAGGGTGACAGTAGATTGCCGCGTCGCCTTCGGCTCCTCGCAATGACCTGATAGAATAATTATGGAATTACGTCCCTATCAACTCGAGATCGCGCGCGCCGTGCTGAAAAGCATCGAGGACCGGCGGGGCCTGACCTTCTCAGTGGAGATTGCCCGGCAGGGTGGGAAAAACGAGCTGTCCGCGCACATCGGCGTGCTGTTGCTCACCATGTTCATGCTGCGCGGGGGCAGCGCCGTAAAATGCTCGCCCACTTTCAAGCCGCAGACCGTTATCTCCATGATGCGCCTGAAGCAGCGGCTGGATGAATTCGGCTTCCGGGGATTGTGGGAGGCTGAGATGGGATACATCATACGCCTGGGGGAGGCCTGCCAGGTCTTCCTCTCGGCTGAAGAGACATCGTCGGTGGTTGGGCACACCGCCGACATCCTGCTTGAGATCGACGAGTCGCAGGCCGTGGACAGGGACAAGTACACGCGTGATTTTCGACCCATGGCTTCCTCCACCAATGCTACCACCGTTCATTACGGCACGCCCTGGGACGATTCCACCCTGCTGGAAGAGGTCAAACTGATGAATCTTGAGCTCGAGAATCATGATGGACTGAAGCGCCACTTCCGCTTCGACTGGCAGGAGGTGGCCAGATATAATCCCGCCTACCGGTCCTTCGTGGATGCCGAGCGCGCCAGGCTGGGCGCCGACCACCCGTTGTTCCTGAGCCAGTATGCGCTGCTGCCCGTACGAAACACGGGAGGGTTCCTGTCGCGCGCTCAAATAGCCCTGCTGCAGGGAACGCATGAAAGGCAGGCGCGCCGGGATTCGAAGAGCAAGATATACGTGGCCGGCCTCGACCTGGCTGGTGAGGCCGAGGTGTCCGACGAGCCGGGGACGACGCTGCGCGGACGGGACGCCGCGGTGCTGACCATCGCCGAAGTGGGAAACCCGGCGGATGGTCCGGTCGTGGATGGGCCGCGCATAGAGGTGGTCGAGCATTACTGCTGGGTCGGCAGAAAGCATCCGGAGCTGTATCGAGAGCTGGTCCACATACTCAAGGATACCTGGCGCTGCAGCAGCGTGGTCGCGGACGCCACGGGGGTCGGCGAGGGAGTGGTCTCGTTTCTGCGCAACGCGCTGGGCGGTTGTATCGTGCCTTTCAAATTCACACAGTCCTCCAAATCGGCCCTGGGCTTCAGCCTGCTGGCGGCCGTCAATTCAGGCAGGCTAAAACTCTATCGGGCTGACGGTTCGGAGGATTGCCGGGAGATGACGTTCCAGCTTGAGCGCGCCCGCAGCGTCAGCCGTCCCAACCGCACCATCAACTTCTTCGTCGATCCCTCCGCCGGGCACGATGATTACCTGATCAGCCTGGCGCTCTGCGTAGAGGCGGCCGCGCGCCTTGCGCCCCGCAGGGCAATTGGATCGATTACAAACATGTAGGCGGGTTTTCAAACCCGCCCGGGAAGAGCGGGCACAGCTAAGGCAACGCCCCGACGTTATCCCAATTTATAGTGCACGATCCACTGCACCCTGCGCATCCCGGGGATTTTTCCAAAGAAGAGCGCCGGGCCAAGCTTTTTTTCAGCAGAGTCGAAATAAGACCATTCGTCCATCAACCTGATGCCCGGCGACCAGCTCTCTATCTCCTTGCCGTCCTTGATACCGGACAGGAAGGTGACCCCGCCGCCCACGTGTAATTGCTTATGCATCCGCATGTTCATGGCGCCTTTAAGCCAGCCGTGGACCATAGACTCGTTGACCACCTCGCACACAAGCTCAGAGCCCGGAAAAGAAGACTGCAGTTTTAAGACCAGTTCCCTGACATCTTTCTTTTCCAGGTACATGAAGAGCCCCTCGGCTAAAAATAGAACGGGACCGTTGACCTGCGTTTTCAGCAGCGACAGCCAGTTATAGTCCAGTGCCGACGATGCGATCATATGATAACGTTCGGACTCCCTGCAGAGCTTCCTCTTTATCTCGATGACCTCGGGTAAATCGAGATCGTAAAAACCCGTCTTCCCGTCGTCGATCCTCCAGAATCGTGTATCCAGCCCGCAGCCCAGGTTAACGATAGTCCCGCCGGGATTGCCCGGCAGGAATGCCCGGGCGTAGTCATCGAATCGCCTGGCTCTCAGGGAGATAAACATGACCAATTTCTTGTCCAGCTTCCCCTGTGCCAGCTCTCTGTACAGCCTGTCCTCGGAGCCGGCCAGCCGGCTGTTGATGGCATCTACTATCCTGACGGCTTGGGGATCGTTTATGATGGGATTTCGTGACCGGCTCTCCAGCGCGCGGCAGTACAGGGTGATCAGCATGGTGGACGAGATGTCGCTGATCTTTACGTCGAACAGACCTGAGTTTTCCATCGTTACCTCCGGCAACGCGCTAAATAAGAAGAGGGGGCAGTTTTAACTGCCCCCTCTTTGCTTTTGAAAAACAGTGTTTATATCAGGCTGGGCAGGCCTTTGGCGGCGTCTTCCATGTCGCGCAGGCGGCCCGTGGTTTCCTTCAGGCGGTCCTTCTGGGTCATGGCGAAGGCCGAGGCCCTGTCGTAGTAGTCGCGTATCTTCTGTACGAATGCCAGCTGCGAGAAGAGGATGGTGACATTCACCGATCCGCGGTCCCTGGGGAAGTCGCCGGCACGTATGACGGCGTTCTCGGCCAGCTCGCGCAGGTAGTCGCCCAGGCCTTTGGCGATATCCATGCTCATCTCCTTGGTGGGGGCGGCCAGCAGGTAGAGCGCGCGGCCGGCGTCCTCCGGATTGAGCGCAATGGATAGCTCGCTGACGGCGGCGTCCATGGCCTGCATGGCGCGCAGGGTCTCGCTGCTCTTCTCGCGGAAGCCGGTCTTGGAGAGCTCCCAGGGGAAGCGGAAACCGCGAGGGATGTCCGTGCTGCCGCAGCCGATGGCGGTCCAGCCGTCGATGGACTGCATGATGTCGCCGGCGTCCATAGTCTTGGCGCCCACGTGGCGCACGTTGGTCACCTCTCCGGCGCACATCAGGTCGTAGAAAGGCTCCACGATCTGGCGGTTGATGCGTTGCAGGTTCATGGCCAGGCTGGCATCCTTGCGCACGTAGCGCTGGTTGTCCGCCAGGAATACGCCGTCCGCCACGGAGTGAATGGATTTAAGGCAGGTGGCGGTGTTGTATACGCTGCGCAGTTCGGCCACTTCCTCGTGTTCGAAGGGCAGCACGCAGAGGGCGTAGACCGGCTTGCCGATATAGCGTTCCTTGAGCATTTGTGCGATGATCGAGATCGCGCCCGAGCCGGTGCCGCCGGCAGTCCCGGCGATCAGCAGGAAAGCATGTGTCTGGTAGAAGAGGGGAGATGTGCGTACGGCGTCGATAACCTTGTCGCCGTCTTCGCGAGCCAGCTCGGCGCCCATCTCGTTGACCTTGCCTACTCCGTGTCCCCAGGTCTTGCGACCGCCGATCAGAATTCTGTGCATGTAGTCTGAGCCGATATGAGATAAACCGGTCAGGTCGGTCTGGTCGGTGTTGACGGCAAAGGTCCCTGTAACGATGGTTGTACCGCGTTCACCATGAGCCCTCTGGCCCAGGCGGGCAAACTCGTCGGCGACACGGGAGCCGCATTGCCCCAGCCCGATAACCATTAATTTCATTGTGTAATACCTCGCTTAACTATTTAGTTTTATATATAGCTGAACGCATTAATACTGTTAGGTTTAACTCATATTAAAGCCGCATGGTCATTTTGTCAAGATTGTTAAATTAGGATGACGACCAGCCGCCTTTCTTGCTGATGGCCCTGACGCGCCATATGATCAGCCCCACCACGACCAGTCCGGCAATGATCCCCACGATGGGCCAGAAGTCGAAGCCGGTGAAAGAGATGAATTGCGACTGGCTCCATTCACCGGCGTTTCCGGCCAGGTCGATCGCCTTCACGCGCCAGAAGTAATCCCCCGCCTGAGGCTTCTCGCTGGAGGGCATGATGTACTCAGGTTCGGCCAGCCCTTCCTTGCGCACCACCGAGCCGGAGAAATCTGCCTTCTGGCTCATCTCGAAGGAATAGGTGACGCCGCTGGGGTCCTCGACGACGGACCATTTGAAGTCTATGGGCTTGTTTTCGAAGAGTCCTATCTTGGTGCCGGCCGCGGGCGAAACCGGGGATGGGGCCGCCGGGGCGATGGATTCGATGGTGAAGGTTGTGGAAGCCACGGCCTGAGTGGCGTCGCTTACAGTCACCAGGTGGCTGCCCGCGCTGCTGGAAGGCGGTTTGAAGCTGGTACTGAAGCTGCCCTTGCCGTCCGTTGTGGCGGAGCTTTCCACCTGCCTGGCGTCGTAGGTTATGGTCAGTGCCTGGCTGGCGCCGAACCCGCTGCCCGTGAGCAGCGTGTTTTCGCCCACCGAGCCGCTCACCGGATTTATCGCCAGCTCGGGTGTAATGACGACAATATATTGCGAGACATCATCGGCCCTGGTGGCGTCGCCGAACGCGTCGACCACATGCTCGCCTTTGGTAGAGGGGGGCACGGTGAACTGGGTTGACCATGAGCCGTGCGCGTCCGTGGTGATACCGCCCACAGCCTGCGTGTCGTCGAAGGTGACCTTGATATTGGTCTCATTCTCCTGGAAGCCGACTCCGTTTACGTAGAGCGTGTCCCCGACATTGATGATGTCGCCCAGCCTGCCGCTGGCCTGTTCGACCTTTATGCCGGGCGATACCGTAAATACGGCGTCGGGGACATCCTCCAGGGTGGTGGTTGCGCCCCTGGCGTCCACCTGGTGCGTGCCCTTGGAGGACGCAGGGATGGAGAAAGAGGACTGCCACGCGCCGTTGAGATCGGCTGAGATATTAGTCTTGACCACCAGGTCGTCGTAGATCACGGCGATATTGGTCTCGCCGCCGCCGAAGCCGGCGCCCGAAACAGTGACCACGCGTCCTACCCAGCCCGAGTTGGGGTTGATGCTGAAGGACGGCGTTACCGTGAAGATCTGCTCCTTGATCTCAGTGGAGGGTGTGGTGGCCCCGCTGGCCGAGACAGAGTGGTTGCCCTTGCTGCTGGCGGGGATTTTGAGCGTATACAGCCAGCTCCCGCCGGCGTTCGCCTCGATGCCGGAGGCGACTTCGTTGCTGTTAAAGATTATTTTAATGCCTGTTTCACGGGCGTCGAAGCCGTCACCCTGGACGGCCACCTCGCTGCCCACCATGCCTTTTTTAACGCCCAGGGAGATGGTGCCCTTGACCGTGAACTCTTTCTGGAAGGTCTTACTGCCCATCTTGAGCGTGACCAGCTGTTTGCCGCGCGGCGACTGGGGCACCTTGAAGGTCAGGGGCTGGCAGCTGGACTTTGACATGGTGCCCTGCTGGATAAGCTGGTTGGAATCTCCCCAGTAGAGGAAGTACTCCCCCTCGCCGTACTGGCAGAAAGCGGGTATATTAACCTCCGAGCCGACTGTCCCGGAGGTCGGGGTCAGCACCAGCGATTCCGCGTGCGCAACGGCCGGCAGTATCAGTGCTGTTAAAAAGGAAAGTGCAAGTAAAGCCGCCAGCACCTTTACTTTCATCTCTTAATCCTCCGAATTGCTTTTGAGTGTATCATAACACAAATAAATCAATTAATAACGTGGGGCAGCATTTATACATCTAATCAGCGGGAGCACGTCATTGCGAGCGAAGCGCGGCAATCCTGTGTAGCGCAGTCATGCACAAGATTGCTTCGTCACTCCGTTCCTCGCAATGGCCCGTGAATGCGTCATTACACGTCCTTCGACGTCAGCTTGTCCAGGAACTCCTGGTTGGTCTGCGATTTATTCAGCCGTTCGATCACCCTTTCCGAGGCGTCGGTGGGGCTGTTGGAGTCATCTGCGAGCATGCTGACCATGCGTCGCAGCAGCCAGACCTTGGCCAGCGTGGCCTCGCCCAGCAGCAGCTCCTCTCGGCGCGTGCTGCTGCGCATGATGTCGATGGCGGGGAAGATGCGCTTCTCGGCCATCCTGCGGTCAAGGTGCACCTCCATATTGCCTGTGCCCTTGAACTCCTCGTAGATGAGGTCGTCCATGCGGCTGCCGGTATCCACCAGGCATGTGGCCAGTATGGTCAGGCTGCCGCCCTCCTCGATGTTGCGGGCGGCGCCGAAGAACCGCTTGGGCGGATAGAGGGCCACGGAGTCGATGCCGCCGGAGAGCGTGCGTCCGCTGGGGGGCATGGCCAGGTTGTAGGAGCGGGTCAGGCGGGTGATGCCGTCCAGCAGAATGACAACGTCCTTGCCGATCTCGGCCAGGCGCTTGGCCCTCTCCAGGGCAAGCTCAGCCACGCGCGTGTGGTTCTCCACCGGCTCATCGAACGTAGCCGAGATCACCTCTCCGTTGACCGAGCGCTTCATGTCGGTGACCTCCTCGGGTCGCTCGCCGATCAGGCAGACCATCAGGTGCACCTCCGGGTAGTTGGTGGAGATGGCGTTGGCGATATTTTTGAGCAGCAGCGTCTTGCCCGCCTTGGGGGGCGATACGATCAGTCCGCGCTGGCCGCGCCCGATGGGCGCCACCAGGTTGATCAGCCTTGCGGAGAGGTTCTTGGGGTTGCCTTCGAGGTCGAATATATTGTCCGGGAATATGGGCGTGAGCTGGCCGAAGTGGGGGCGACCCTTGGACTGGTCGGATTCCAGGCCGTTGACCGTCTCGACGCGCAGCAGGCTGCAGTATTTCTCGCCCTCCTTGGGCGGGCGCGCCTGTCCGCTGACCGTGTCGCCGTTGCGCAGACCGAAGCGCCTGATCTGCGAGTTGGAGATGTAAACGTCGTTGGGGCCCGGTAGCAGAGTCTCCTGTCTCAGGAAGCCGTATCCTTCGTCCATGATCTCCAGTATGCCGCCCAGGCTCATATAGAAGCCGGCCTGGGGCTCGGGTGGTGTGGAGAGGGGCTGGAGTTTGGCGATCAACTCCTCCTTGGTGAGCACATCGAAGTTCTCGATGTTCTGTGCCTTGGCCAGGGCCATCAGTTCCTCAAGCGGCTTGTTTTCAAGGTCCGGTAAATTCATCATAATGACACCTCGGGTAAAAGATTTTTCCTTCATTATCGGGCGGGTTTGAAAACCCGCCCCTGCTTAATCTCAATCTCAATCTCAATCTCAATCTCAATCTCAATTATATATTCTTCGTATCTCCCATCACCTTCTTCCAATCGTCGGCGAAGCGGGTGATGCCGCTGTCGGTCAGCGGGTGCCTGGCCATCTGCATCAGCACGGCGTAGGGCACGGTGGCGATGTGCGACCCGGCCCTGGCTGCCGCCAGGCAGTGCTGGGGATGGCGGATGCTGGCCGCGATGACCTCGGTTTTGATCTCAGGGTACTGGCGGTAGATCAGGACGATGTCGCGTATCAGCGAGATGCCGTCCTCGCCGATGTCGTCCAGCCTGCCCACGAACGGGCTGACATAGGCCGCGCCCGCCCGCGCAGCCAGCAGCGCCTGGTTGACCGAGAAGCACAGCGTGTAGTTGACCTTTATGCCCTCTCTGGACAGCGCGGCGGTGGCCTCGGTGCCCTCCGGGCCGGCCGGTATCTTGACCACCACGTTTTTAGCCCAGGTGGCGATCACGCGCGCCTCGGCCACCATGCCCGCTACGTCCTGGCTGATGACCTCGGTCGAGACCGGGCCGGGAATGATCGAGCATATCTCCTGCACCAGCTTTTTATAGTTGACCTTTCCTTCCTTCGAGACCAGGCTGGGGTTGGTGGTGACGCCGCTCACGGCGCCCAGCCTGGCGCCGTGCCTGATGTGTTCCAGGTTGGCCGTATCAAGAAAGAGGCGCATGTAATTCTCCCTGTATTGATTTTATTAGGCGATTATCCCTTGACACCACGTAATTATTATGGTATACTACGTGTGAGAGGGTAAAGAAATGAGAAAACAAAAGCAAATCGAATACACGATGAAACACTTTGAGAGAGAGTTTCCGACCGATGATGCCTGCTTGGAATGGCTTAAGAGCTATCGTTTTCCAAACGGTATTGAATGTCCTATTTGCAAGCGAGTTACCAAGCATCACAAGATAACCAAACGACCTTGCTACAAATGTGACTTTTGCGGACATGAGATTTACCCGACTGCTGGAACTATCTTCCACAAGTCCAGTACCCCATTTAAGACATGGTTTGAGGCTATGTTCTGGATGGCTACCACTCGTAGTGGACATTCGGCTAAAGAACTTCAACGCAGAACTGGCGTTACTTACAAAACGGCGTGGCGTATGTTTAAGCAAATCCGCAAACTTCTTGACGAGAGCGAGGGTATGCTCACGAAAGAGGTTGAAGTTGACGAGACTTATATCGGCGGCAAACGTCATGGCAAACGTGGACGTGGGGCAGAGGGAAAGACCGCTGTGATCGGCATTGCTCAAAGGAAAGGCAAGATCACAACTAATATCGTTGCGGATACCAAACGTTCTACGGTCATGCCTCTTATCAATAAGAATGTTGCCAAAAGGACTATCGTTTACACGGACGAATACCCTGTCTACGATACTGTTGAAGCCAATGGCTTTACTCACAAACGCTGCAATCATGGGGCTGGCGAGTACGTTGTTGGGGATGCCCATACAAACACCATTGAAGGCTTTTGGAGCCTTGTAAAGCGTGGAATAAGCGGTGTTTATCATGCGGTCAGCCCTAAATATCTCCAGTCTTATCTAAATGAGTACGAGTTTCGTTACAACCATCGGAACGACCTTCAGCCGATGTTTGTGAGTGTCCTGAATCATATTCGGTAGACTTGCCCACAGGCTGCGAAGCCTTCTTAACCAAGGCATGGAATTCATCTCGTGTAATGGCATTTTTATTCTGTTTTTGTTTCTGATTCATTGTTATCATTCCCTTGCACTATCTTTCTTTCAATATTAGAAACTCTTTTTTCTATAGTTGTTACTTGTTCTCGAACCTCTTGCATTTTATTATCTCGTATATATTTACGATTAGTTCTATTTATCCAATTGGAAACAACAACTACTACTAAGATAATGAAAACTACTGCCGTGACAACTGCGAACACTGCAAAAGTATTCTCTGCAATTAAATCATCTGTCATATTGCTGCCATCCATCTTGGCATTCCCCAATTTAATTGCAAGTCCTCGAACCAATAAAGTATAGTGGGGCAGTATACTCGATATTGCCCAACCAGTGGCGATACTAACGCACGATATCCAAATGATATTCCATACCCAAATTGATATAGGATTTGCTTTGATAGAATCAAACAACATTTTAACCTGTCTAAATAATGACGCAACTGCTCGTTTAACTGAAGATGACATATTAATAACCATTGTTGCACATTTTGAGTATGCCCTATTGTAAAATTTAAGGATAACGTTATTAAGGCGATGAATTGTTTTATGTGGCCACATAATATACTTCCATTATATAATAGGCTATCAAATAAGTACCTACGTGGTGTGAGGGTATAGTTGCCTTTTATTATTATGGAAGCGCCGCCCTGCCGCATCATTTTATGGGCAGGGTGACCTGGTCGCCCTCGACGAGGGTCTCCCTGGCGGCGCCGATGAAACTCACAAACAGCGGGTGGGGGCGGTTGGGGCGCGAGCGGAACTCGGGGTGGAACTGGCAGGCCACCATCCATGGGTGGTTCTTGACCTCTGTTATCTCCACCAGCCTTTTATCGGGCGAGAGCCCGCTTAATACCAGGCCTTTCTTCTCGAAAAGGTCGCGGTAATCGTTGTTGAACTCGTAGCGATGGCGGTGGCGCTCGTAAACGAGCTGCTCCGCGTAGGCCCGGGCGGCCAGTGTGCCTTCCACCAGAGTGCAGGGATAGGAGCCCAGCCGCATAGTGCCTCCCATGTCGTTGATCTTGCGCTGCTCCGGCAGCAGGTCGATCACCGGATAGGGCGTGCCGCTGTCGAACTCGGTGGAGTTGGCCCGTTTGTTGCCCAGCGCGTAGCGTCCGAACTCGATCACCATGACCTGCATGCCCAGGCACAGCCCCAGGTAAGGTACATTGTTATGCCGCGCGTACGAAGCGCTGGTTATCATGCCCTCGATGCCGCGATTGCCGAAGCCGCCCGGCACGATGATGCCGTGCACCGATCCCAGCACGTCCTGGTGCAGCCCCTTCTCCAGGTCCTCGGACTGCACCCAGATGATGTTGACCGTGCGGTTCTGGTAGAGCGCTGCGTGGCAGAGCGATTCGCGCACCGAGTAGTAGGCGTCCTCCAGCTCGACGTACTTGCCCACCAGTGCGATGTTGATGCTCTCCCTGGGCTCCTTCATGCGTGTCACCATCTGGCGCCACTCCGCCAGGTCGGCCCTGGTGGCGTTGAGCCTGAGGCGGCTGATGATGAAATTGCTCATTCCGAACTCTTCCATGATCAGCGGGACCTCGTAGATGGTCTCGGCCGTGACCATGGGAATGACGGCCTCCTTGTCCACGTCGCAGAAGAGCGAAATCTTGTCGCGCAGCCCCTGCGAGATGGGGTAGTCCGAGCGGCAGAGAATGACGTCGGGCTGGATGCCGATGCGGCGCAGCTCGTTCACGCTGTGCTGCGTGGGCTTGGTCTTGAGCTCCTTGGTAGTGGCGATGAAGGGCAGGTAGGTGACGTGAATATAAAGGGCGTTGTCGCGGCCTACCTCGTTGCGCATCTGGCGGATGGCCTCCAGGAAGGGCTGGCTCTCGATATCGCCCACCGTACCGCCCACCTCGACGATGATCACCTGCGCCTTGGATATCTGCGCCACCTCGCGTATGCGCCGTTTGATCTCGTTGGTGACGTGGGGTATGACCTGGATCGTGCCGCCCAGGTAGTCTCCGCGCCTTTCGCCGGCGATGACCGAGGAGTAGATCTGGCCGGAGGTCACGTTGGAGGCCGCCGTGAGGTTGGTGTCGATGAAGCGTTCGTAGTGACCCAGGTCCAGGTCGGTCTCTGCGCCGTCGGTGGTGACGAAGACCTCGCCGTGCTGGTAGGGCGACATGGTGCCGGGGTCCACGTTGAGGTAAGGGTCGAGCTTCTGCACCGAGACGGAGACGTCGCGGCTTTTCAGGATACGGCCGATGGAAGCCGTAGCGATGCCCTTTCCTACCGAGGAAACCACGCCGCCTGTAACAAAAATATATTTAGCCATAGCTATACAAGGATGCGATTATATATGTCTGCGATTGCATAACTAATCATGGATTCTGTGTCTGCGGGAGATTTGAGCTTGCCGGAAAAGCAGGGTTTTTTTAAACCCTGTAGTCATTATAGATACACGTATTTCGGTATGTCAAGTCTCCCTGTAAATCCCCTGATGATTTACCAATGTTTAAAAATATGGGAAATTTGAATACACTACGAAATAGTAATGCCGGAGGTAAAATTTTCATCAATCCACTTCAGCTGTGAACCGAGAAAGATGGACATATCTTCCCGACCTTAGAGTTTCTTTATGAAACCGTTTTAACAACCGCGTAGCCAACAAAGTGGCAATTTAAGTTGATTGGGCAAATCAGGTCATAAGGGGCGATCGCAGAGGAGAATATCGCAGATATACATTTTCCCAACGTTAAAAGGTGGCACTACGTCGGCAGCGATGCTGATTGATGAAACCTTGGACCGTCGATCTTGCTGAACGAGCCATACTGATGGCAATTCTGGCCAAACTAACCACAAATTGGCTACGGTTTGAGTAACGTTGAGCCGGCCCAACCGCAAATGCGAATTGGCGCAAGAATGGCTGAGCTAAATCAACGACAAATGGGATACTTTGCGAGAATTGTTGAGTTAAGTCGCCCACAATAGACACTGCGTTTGTCCGACACAACTGATTGATGACATGCGCTATGGTTTCCCTTGGTGGCGCCATGTGACCACTTCCCCAATAGCCAACATGTAGATAGAGATTATCAGTTGCGAGGTCCTTTCCCGTCCAATCAAGCCCCCAGGCTTTGAGAAACGGAATAGTATGTATCATGATACTTGGATAGTCAGCCGAGTTTTGAAGGAGAATAGTCGGTGCCTTCTCTTGCATATAGTGTCTGCATAGGTCATAAGTTATATCACCGATAGCGGACTGGATACTTCCTTTGGTCCATCCGAAACATACCCTGGCAAAACGTTCAAGTTCTGGGCGGTAGTAATTGCAGATATTGGTTTGTGGATTATAAGCGACAACTGTAGCTGGCTGAGAGGTCCTGGTCGAATAGTAAAGACTGGCAAACCCGCCGCCAGAGCCACCTGTCATTATAGTGCGGGAAGCACGCAACAAGGTCACCCTGTCAATCACGGCAGGAAGGATTGATTGCAGGGGTAGTACCCTTGAGCCAGTATACCAGGCGAGGTTTATTTGGCGGTCCAGATAAAGACTTGGATCGTTAATGGCCATAAGCGAGCAATTGACATGATCAAATAACCGTATTCCTGAAAAAAACGGAGGGGCTCCATCACTCCTGCGAGCAGCACCGCCAAAAACAACCATTAAATTTTCACATGGTTTCCCCTTGAAAAAAAAATCAAGGAGGTGCCCATTGATCGAAATAGAGTGAATCCCGTTCTCTATCTGCCTGTGATCAAAAAAGGCCTCCAGAGATGGGTATGAGTGAATGGGGCAATCCCATCTGCTATAATCAGGCTCAATCAAAGAAATACCCTCTGAATTTCATGAAGAATATCACATGTGAGAAGACTCTTCAATAAGTATAAAAAAGAAATTGCCTGGATGTACAATATTTCAGCCATTTTACTCGCTTTATCATAGGCGCCTCTTAAAGAGTGAAAGTATACTCGCAATCACGTAAATTGAAACTCGCCTGCCGTTTGGTTATCATCTAAGCGGTATTAATATGGAAAAGACCAGAGGCTATCTGACACTTTGCACCATAGCATCGCTGGTTCTCATCATGGCTGTGGCCTTCTATTATCGCGTTATTCTCCCCTTCGGCGCGGTCTTTGACGGGCCCTGGATCAAGCTGACCGGCATCGACGCCTATTTCTACATGCGCCTGGTGGACAACCTCGTTCACAACTTCCCTCATCTGATCAGCTTCGACCCGTATTCCATTTACCCGGGCGGCGGATATCCGGGCGATATCCGCTTTTTCGCCTTCATGATAGCCGGCATAGTCAGGCTGCTGGGTGGCGCCGCGCCCGCCCAGCAGGCGGTGGACACCATCGCCGTATACGTGCCGGCCGTCCTGGGCGTGCTGACGGTTATCCCTATTTATTTCATTGCCCGCGCGCTGGCCGGCCGCTGGGCCGGGCTGGTGGCGGCCGCGGCGTCGGCAATCCTGCCGGGCGAGTTCCTCAACCGCTCGATGCTGGGCTTTACCGACCACCATATAACCGAGGTGTTCTTTACCACTTTCTTCGTTCTTTTCTTCGTGCTGGCGCTCCAGCACAGCCGGCAGTTCAGCTACCGGTCGTTGAAGGAAGGCCGCTTTCCACCGCTCAGCCGCCACATACCCTACAGCTTTATCGCCGGCATTTTCATGGGACTCTATCTCATCTCCTGGCGCGGGTCGCTCATGTTCTTATTAATGGTATTCGTCTTTTTCGTTATACAGTTCGTCAGCGACCATTTGCGCGGCTTCCCCACCGACTACCTGAGCAAGGTCGCTATAACCTGTTTTCTGATCGCCCTGCTGATCTATGTGCCCGTCTTGCGCGATAAGGCTACGCTGCTGGCTCTGGGCGCCGTTATCCTCACGCCCATCGTTTTGAACGTCCTCTCCTTTGTCATGTCCGCGCGTGGTGTAAAGCCGGTTTGCTATGCCGTGGCGGTCGCGCTGATGCTGGGCCTGGGGGTGCTGGGCGCCTGGCTGGTCTTTCCTGATTTTCTCAAGCAGGTGGCGAGAAATACCGGCAGCGTATTTTCGTGGAAATTCACCCAGGTCACGGAGAGCGAGATGAAGTCCCTTTTCCTGCCCGGCGGCGTCTTTTCATTTGAGTCAGCCTGGGCGCAGTTCGGCCTGGCTCTTTACCTGGGGCTGGCTGGATTGGCCGTATTGCTCTACCGCGCCGTGCGCCGGGGAATTCCCGAGCTGATCTTCACCGCCGTATGGAGCATTGTTATGATGCTGGCCGCATTCGGCCTGACGCGATTGTCGGCCTATCTATCCGTCTGCCTGGCAGTGCTGACCGGGTACCTGGCCGGCGTAATCATCGAGGCCGTTTATGCCGGCCGCAGTCAGGCGGTGGTTGCGAAGCACACCAGGAAAAAGCGGAAGGCTGAGACTGAAAGGA
Organism: Dehalococcoidia bacterium; assembly: GCA_041653995.1. NCBI lineage: Bacteria > Bacillati > Chloroflexota > Dehalococcoidia > Dehalococcoidia bacterium. Next base: position 18,876 of record JBAZEK010000004.1, on the reverse strand, counting down.
GCACAAACACCAGCCGGCTGGCGCTGTCGATAGTTACTGTCGTGGTTCTATTGGCCATGCTCGTGCCCGGGGCCTCTATCGCCGCCGCGCAGGCGGGTAATCCCTCCCATGCGCCACAGGAGGCCTGGATGGAGGCGCTGGACTGGTTGAGGGCCAATTCGCCCGAGCCCTTCGGCAGCGCGGACTATTACTATGCTTTATACAACGAGCCATCGGCCGGCAAACCCTATGTCTATCCTGATACATTCTACAGCGTAATAATATGGAGTGATTACGGGTACTGGCTGACGCGCGCCGGGCGGCGCGTGCCCATGGCCAATCCCGGCGGCACCAAAGGCCGCGCAACCAGGTATTTCGCCTCGCAGGACGTCGGGGCATCGTCCAAGCTGGTGAAGGGCTGGCGAGCACGCTATGTTATCGCCGATAACCGCATAGCCAGCCCCAACGACAAGTTCTATGCGTTGGCCGGCTTAAGCGGCAGGCAGGAGAGCGATTACTACGAGCTTTGCTGGCAGCAGAAAGAAGGTAAATACGTTCCGCTGCTGGTCTTCTATCCCGATTACTACCGCACCATGGTGGTCCGCCTCTATAATTTCGACGGAAAAGCTGTCACGCCTGCCTCCACCCTGGTGATGGCCTGGCAGGAGCGGCAGTTGCCCGACGGGCAGAAGTTCAAGGAGATAACGGAGCTAAAAAAACTCCGCAGCTACACGGAGGCGGAGGCCTTTATCAAAGGGCAGGTACAGGGCGATTACCGCATAATTGGAACGGACCCGCTGGTCAGCCCCGTGCCGCTGGAAGCGCTCACGGCCTACCACCCCGTCTATCAGTCAGAGGAGACAGCCGGCGTCGGCTCACCGGCGCAACTGCCGGCCATCAAGATCTTCGAGATAAAGAAAGATTGAGAATTTAGATTTAGATTCAGATTCAGAGTAAGATTCAGGATTCGGGCTTTGCTGCCGGCCTGGCGGGCCTTCTCTTCTCGATGTACTCGGCCACGAATGCGGCGATCACGCCCAGTATCAGGCCCAGCACCAGGGCGATACCGATGTTAAACAGGCGGTTGGTAGGAACGGGGTACTGCGGCGGCATGGCGTTATATAGCACCCTTACAGGACTGATCATGGCGCTGCGCATCATACTGATCTCCTGAGAGTTCTTCAAGGCTGTGAGGTAGGCGTTCCAGGCGGCGTCCCTGGAGTTGATCAGCTCCCTGCTGCGCTGGTTTTCCCGCTCCAGTTTAGAGGACAAAGTGTTGATTTCGTTGAACATATCGCCGGCCGTTTTACCGTGTATGCCCGACCTGTCCTCCAGTTCGCGGACGAGATTATCTACGTCCGCCTTACTGACCGGCGGAGCGGCGCCGGCCGATATCTGTGTACCCTCAGGTATGACGGTGTATGATCTCAGCTTGATCAGCAGATAGGCCAGGCTGGTGGCCTGGTCGGTGCCGGATGAGCCGTAGTTGGCATTCAGGCTTTCCTGCAGTGTCAATGCCTGGTATTGAAGGCGGGCGGAAGCTATCTGGTTGCTGATCTTTTCGACGTGGCTGGTGCGGTTAAAGGATTCGTAGGAGGCCTGAGTTTCCTGGAAAACGGCGTAAGCGGACTCGATTTGAGTCTGCAGGTCCGATGCCGGGAGCATTGAATTCAGTGAGACCTGGGCGGCATATTTGGTGAAGGCGGTGGCCCAGGCGTTGGCCAGTGTGGCGGACCTTTGCGCCTCTGCGCTGCGCGCCGTGCAGGTGATGAGTGTGCCGGACGTTTCAATTTTAAATATGTTCTTCACGGCGGCCAGGTTGCTTTCGTCCGGTGTGAGCCTGTCGGTAAGCTCCCCGACCATGAATCTGGCGGTCTCGCTGGATTGGGCCAGCTCGCTCATGCGGTTGGGTGTTGCTTCGTAGGATTGCAGCAGCACGGTGGCCTCGTATGTTGGTGGCGCGGCGAAGCTGACGATACCTGCCGTGACCACGGCCGCAAGGGTGATGCCCACTACCAGCTTCCAGTGCTTGAATATTGTTTTTACATATTGCGCCAGGTCTATCTCATCTTCCATCTGCGGTACCCCCTGAGTGGTTTCACGCCCGGCTTGCTGTGTGTCATAATATGATTCGTATTTTAGCATACCCCACAGGGTCTCTGCATAAAGCTCAATGACGATATTACAGGGCCTGATACTGGGCGCGGTCCAGGGCATTGCCGAGTGGCTGCCCGTCAGCAGCAAGGGCATCGTTACACTGATACTGATCAACGCCTTCGGCATGCAGTTCAAAGAGGCCTTTTTTCTGGCAATCTGGCTGCACCTGGGTACCCTGCTGGCCGCCGTCTTCTATTTCCGCCGCGAGCTGTGGGAGATAATCAAATACCTGCCCGCATATATCCGCGACATACGCCGTCCCGCCGCCACACAGCAGGGCAGGCTGATAACATTCCTCATCATCGGCACTATAGTAACGGGCGCCGTGGGCGGGCCGCTGATACTGTTCAGTCTCGACAACCTGCAGCTGGGCGGCGCCCTGTTGACCGCCCTGATCGGCCTTTTTCTCATCATCACCGGCCTCGTGCAGAGGTTCGCCATAAAATCGGCGGGCGACGTGGATAAGCCGCTGCGCATCATCGATGCCCTGTGGGTGGGCCTGGCGCAGGCGCTGGCGGCCTTTCCCGGCTTCAGCCGCAGCGGCATGAGCGTGTCCGCGCTGCTGTTATTGCGCTACAGCGGCAGGCAGTCGCTCAGGCTGTGTTTCCTGATGAGCATACCCATTATACTGGTTGCCGAAGTCGGATTGGGGCTGATACAGGGGGTATCGGTCAACGAGGCTTCCATTGCCGGGCTGGTTTCGGCTGCGTTCTTCGGCTTCCTGACTATCAAGGCGCTGATGAAGGTGGCCCTGGTCCTGCCCTTCTGGATATTCTGCATAGCGCTGGGCCTGCTCAGCCTTGTGCCGCTGCTGCTGGGAATGTAGGTCAACCGACCTTGAAGTTCAGGTGTTGCGCCGCCATGTTGCGCAGGCAGTCTTTGGCCAGCCCATGGTTGCATGCTTCCACCGCCTTTTTCAGTCCCTCCAGGTCGCTCTGCAGTGCGGCCTTATCAGGCCCGGCGTTGCGCACCATGAATATCTTGGCGTGCTTTGTACGCAGTCTGTCCTCGTTGTCCCACGTCAGCTTCTCGTACAGCTTCTCGCCCGGCCTGGCGCCGATGAACTCGATGGGTATATCCTTTTCCGGCTCGAGCCCTGAGAGCCGTATCATGTTCCTGGCCAGCTCCACGATGGATACCTGCTCACCCATATCCAGCACAAAGATCTCACCCTTCTCCCCCAGCGCACCGGCCTGTATCACCAGTTGCACCGCCTCGGGTATGGTCATGAAGAAGCGAATCATATCGGGGTGGGTCACGGTCACCGGTCCTCCCCGCGCTATTTGTTTACGGAAGATGGGCACCACGCTGCCGCTGGATTCCAGCACGTTGCCGAAGCGCACCGACATGAAGCGCGTGACAGCGTTATCAGCGTAGGACTGGACCACCTTCTCGCAGATGGCCTTGGAGAGCCCCATCATGCTGACCGGCTCCACCGCCTTGTCGGTGGAGATGAAGATGAAGCGCTCGGCTTCGTTTTGCACGGCCAGTTCGCAGAGTATTTTAGTGCCGAATATATTGTTCTCCACCGCTTCTAAAAGGTTGGCCTCCATCAGCGGCACGTGTTTATATGCCGCCGAATGAAATATGATGGCAGGCCTGTATTGAGTAAAGATGGCCGCTATCCTGTCGTGGTTGGTGACGTCGGCTATCACCGCCGCCGGTTTGAATGGGAGCCTGCGGCCGGCCAGCTCCTGCTCGATCGTATATAGGCCTTCCTCGTCCTGGTCCAGCAGCACCAGCGAGGCGGGTTTCATGCGGCTGAGCTGGCGGGACAGCTCCGAGCCGATGGAGCCGCCGGCGCCGGTGACCATTACCGTCCGTCCGTTGATATATTCAGATAGTTGGTCCAGGTCCACCTGCACCGGCTCTCGTCCCAGTATGTCGTGCACTCCTACTTCCCTGATCTGCTCCACGCCCACCGTGCCGTCGATTATCTGGTAGATGCCGGGCAGCGTGCGGCACTTCACGCCGGCCGCCTGGCACTGGAAGAAGATGTCGCGTATGATCTCGCGCGAGACGTTGGGCATGCAGATGATCACTTCCTCGATGCCGTAATCAGCTATAATACGGCTCAACTCGCGCCGAGTGCCCAGCACGCGGACGCCGTTTACCTGGAGTCCCTTCTTGGATGCGTCGTCGTCGATGATGCCCACCGGCTGGAAGGCAAGCTCCGGACGGCTCTGCATCTCGCGTATGATGGCGGCGCCCGTATCGCCTGCGCCTGCGATCAGTATGGGCCTTGTTCTGCTGGCCCACAGGGAGCGCGACCCGAGTGTGCGCAGTCCCCGCACGCCGAACCTGACACCCGTCGTCAGCGCCAGCGTTAGAAGGCCGTCCAGCACCAGTACGCCGCGCGCTACATTCAGCCGGAAGACGAAATAGAACAACACGACCAGTACGGTTGAAGCGACGACGTTGGCCACAGCCAGCCAGAAGAAGTCTTTTACGCTGGCGTAGCGCCATAGCCGGCGGTAGATACGCATCAGGTAGAATACTGCAAACTTCAGGACGATCACAGGCAGCAGCCAGAACTTGAGGATCTCCAATTGTTGCGCCGGGATATGTATATCGTATCTCAGGAAGAAGGCGCCGGCGAAAGCCGCGGCGAAGAACAGCAGGTCCAGTGGTATCTTTAGATAGTTATAAAGGCCTAATCCAATTTTAAACTTCATTTAAATGATTCTGGTTATAACCTTAGTGAGGCACATTATATGCGCATGACCAATTCATTTCAAAAGTAATAACATTTCAGCGCGCTCCTTTACCTGTGACTAGCACCACCCACAGGGTGGCAAAAAGAATCTTTAAATCCATGGTAAAGCAGCGGTGTTCAACGTAATAGATATCCCAGTCGAGCGTTTCCTGGACCGTCAGGTCGCCTCTGCCCTTGATAATGGCCAGGCCTGTTATTCCAGGTTTGACTTTGAGCCTGATCTTTTCTCTTTCAGAATACAGGTTTACTACATCCGGAACCTCGGGACGTGGCCCCACTAAACTCATATCTCCTCTCAATACATTGAGCAAACCCGGTAGTTCATCGAAACCCCGCCGGAGGAACCGGCCCAACCTGGTTATACGCGGATCGTCTTTTTGTTGAAAGCTTACTGCGGATAATTCCACCTTGGACAGGGGTTTTCTCAGCATGTCCGCGTCCTGTATCATGCTGCGGAATTTATACAGGGGAAACGGTTTGCCGTTCCTTCCAACCCTTGTCTGCGAGAATATTGCGGGCCCCGGGGAGTCGAGCCTGATCAGCAGCGCAACCACCAGGAAAAATGGAGACAGCAGGATCAGCCCCATCAGCGATACTATAATATCGAGTGCGCGCTTCAGCATAATGGTCGATATAACTACCGTGCATATTTATTCGCTATATATTTGACCGATCTTACGACATCATTGATATCTTCTTCGGTCATAGCCGGATACAGCGGCAGCGAGACGGCCCTCTCGTACACATATCTGGCATTGGGGAAATCATCGGGCTTGTAGCCGAAAGCCCGGGCGTAATACGGGTGCATATGCAGAGGGATAAAGTGCACGCTGGTTCCGATATTCATCTGTCTCAAGGCCTCAATGAACCCGGCCCTGTCTACGGAGAGCCCTTCCAGTCGTAACTGGACTATGTACAGGTGCCGGCTGTGCTCGATATCCCGGTCAACATATGGAACGTCGATGAAATCCATCCCGTTGAATTCCCGGTTGTAGATATCGGCGTATTTGCGCCTGATCGACTGAAACTCATTCAGGCGCTTCAGCTGGTGAATGCCCAGCGAGGCCATGATGTCCGAAAGGTTGTCTTTAAAGCCGGGCTCTTCGATCTCATAATACCAGGAGCCCGAGGCCCCGTAACGTTTCCAGGCGTCCTTGCTCAGGCCGTGCAGGCTGAGTTTGCGCACCCTTGAGGCGAACTCCTCATTATCGGTGGTGAGCATGCCGCCTTCTCCGGTGGTAATGTTCTTGGTGGCATAGAAGCTGAAAGCCGTCATGTCCCCGATCGAGCCTATCGGTTTGCCTTTGTATTTTGAAGCCAGCGCGTGGGCGGCGTCTTCGATGACCGTTAAATTATGTTGACCCGATATCCTCTTGATAATGTCCATATCGCAGGGATGGCCGCCGATGTGCACGGGCATTATGGCCCTGGTTTTTTTTGTTATAGCCGCTTCGATGAGCTCGCAATTGATATTAAAAGATCGTCTGTCGATGTCTACAAATACGGGCCTGGCTTTAAGCCAGATAGCCACGGCGGCGGTGGCAGCAAAAGTATAGGGAGTCGTTATGACCTCATCGCCTTCCCCCACACCGGCTGCAACAAGCGCCAGGTGCATGGCGGCGGTGCAGGAATTAAGGGCAACTGCATATTTTGATCTTGTGTAGCGGGCAAAATCGTTTTCGAACCGGTGTGTCTTTTCCCCGGTGGTAATCCAGCCCGATTTAAGGGTATCGACCACCTCGGTTATCTCGTCCTTGCCGATGGAGGGAAGGTGATACGGCAAAAACGTTTTTCTTGTTTTCACTTTCTGCCGCTCCTTATCACTTTTTCTATCATCTGCATTAATAATATCTCATATCCAGTTGAGGATTTCATTTCACAGTTTTATGATGTACCTGTTCATCCACCGGCCTTCGGGCGTCCTGTCAGTGCCTGCCAGCGTGAATCCATTGCGCAGGTAAAAAGCGTTGACTCTCTCATTATTATCGCGGTCCGTGTCCAGTGTCATTTCAGTACAGCCCGATGACTTCATTCTCTGCAGGAAAGCTGTGAGCAGGGCCCGTCCCAGTCCCCTGCCTTCCCACTCCGGATCGACGGCGATGGAGGATAGCTCACCAGGTATACTAATATCTTTATCGAACCCGGGTCTGGTGATTATAGCCCGCATCAGGCGCACTGCTGTGGAAGGTTTTTTCACAACAGAGGGCAATGCAGCGAGTGAAAGATTCAGCCACCGTGTTTTTATAAAGTCCCTGTAAAATGCCGATATCTTGTAGCTTCCGCAGGCCAGGCCAGCGACCTCATTTTGGCAGCATACCACGATAGCTACACCGAACGGTGAATCGACCATGTTGCGGTAGAACTCTTTGAGGAAGGAGGGGCCTAAAAAGGACAGAAAGAAGCCTGGGAAACTTCGCAGGTGAATCTCTGCGGCTGCGGTGACATCGTCCGGTAGCATATCCCGTATCTGGGATCCCGGCGGATGGTGTAAATTTTCAATACGGACTTTCATTTATTACATCCAGCAGCTTTTCCGCCAGGACAGGCACGGAATGGTATTTCATCACGTAGTCGTAGCCCCGTTTGCCCATTTCCTGGCGCTCCTCCTGGCTCATATTGCACAGCTTTACAATAGCCTGTGCCATGGCTTGGGCATCCTCCGGAGGAAAAGACAATCCGCATCCTGCATCTTCTACAGGATTATTGACCGAATTTGTGCTCCAGACTATTGGTTTGGCACTGGCCATGTAATCATATAGTTTATTCGGGCTGACACCATAATCTCCTAATCCTGACTTTCTCCCCGGTTTTACAGCAATGTCAGTCATATTCAGCAGCGCAGGCATGATGTATTTGGGGACCGGACCGCAAAAGCTGATATTATCCAATCCCAATGCATGTGCTTCATTGGCTAATATGCTCTTTTCGGGCCCATCGCCAACCAGTAAGAAATGTACCTTATCAATTCCTTTTGCCTTGATCAGCCCGGCTGCTTCCACTATTGTATTCAGTGAGTTCGCTATTCCATGTGCACCGGCATATATTATCAGTAGCTTTCCCTTTGATTTTACGTCGGATACAAGTTCGGATATCTCTTCGGGCAGCCCGGCAGAGGTGTTTGAAAACAATTCAGGGCTTACCCCGTTGGGTATATATACGATTTTATGGTCTGGAATGCCCAGCGTTGCCAGATACTCCGCGCCTTTGGGCATGAGGACAATTATCCTGCTGGCACGGTCGCAGAGGAACTTTTCCAGAATACCGATCAGCTTTACTGAAGGGCTTCTGCTGCTGTAGCCGCCAATTTCCACGAGATTCTTCGGCCACAGGTCGTGGATTTGAAGAATAAACGACACTTTTTTCGATTTTGCGAGAAACCACCCGGCTAGACCAACGAATGGATGTGGCCATGTAGCCAGTATAACATCAGGTTTTTCACGAGGTTTAAGTCCCAGAGAAATAACACGGGCAGCGTAACTTATCATGTTCAGCACACGACGCCAGTCGTTGCGACTGTAGCGCGGCGAGGTCTTCAGCCAGATGAAGTCCACTCCATTTACCTTTTCCGCGTAATAGCCTTGTTTACCGATGTTTCTTTCCTCTCGCATAGTGCGGTGGTTGAAGCTTGAAGCGAGGATGGAGACCCTGTGCCCCAGTTTGACAAGCTCCCTGGCAAAATCATAATTTCTGGTGCTTCCGGGGGTATCCGGAGGTGTAGCGTAGTGGTTAAGCATCCAGATATACATGATGATTTATATGGTTAACCTTCGTGTCTTACATTTTCAGGATACCGGTTGACGGTGTCAATGGGCCTCTTTCTAATTGCGATCTTTGCTGACAGGTTAGGGCATTTCTCTGTCCGCTTATCTCTATTCTATCCAGCACCACTATGTTATACAAGAAGAATAGTCGTGCAAATGATTCTATGGGGCAACAGAGTAATAATGTTAGCCGGCAGTCAGGCTGTTTAAAAAAGTATATATCGAGCTGCCTGTTTACCATGCGATATATATCGCATGGTAAGTGGGACAGAACTTGCATCAGGATTCATATGCTCAATGCGATTTATTGGGAATAATCAATACTCATTTAATAGCATTTCAATTCATTCAAAAAATGGATCCTGTCAGCTGATATTTAGGGGATATGCAATTTTACTTACCGAAGCCTATCCATTTTGGCAAATATTTCTTCAACATATCCTGGTCGAATTCATAGTTTTTATAATTGGCTGGCTTTTTTAAAACGTAGGATGGATCAATATCCTTCAATTTACGCACCGGATTACCGCCGTAAATTCCTGGTTCCACTACGTCCCTAATAACATTGGATCCCGCAGCGATCACAATGTTGTCGCCAATTGTGAGTCCGGCGATAAGTGATGCCATGCTGCCTATTACTGCTCCGTAACCGATGTTAGTTATGAGCTGCACTTCCTTTAAATTTCGCTTATGCATCACGTTTTTAGTATGGTTCGTCATGATTCCGGGACCGATGAAGGCATTATCATTGATTATGACGGATCGCGATATGCAGGCTGCAGTTCGAATGCCGACACCATTTCCGATTATACAGATACCCGTCGTCATAACATAATCGGCTATTTCAACATCGTTCATCACCCGTGTGCCGCTTTTCAAGGTGACATTATGGCCCAGTGTAACATTATCACCGACAATCACGTCTTTCTCAATAATGACATTGAATCCGTATTTAAAATTAGTACCGTGAATAAACGAATCGTGGATATTGCTCATCACTTACCTCCTTGGGTTCATTTTGCATTTCTTTCAGCGGCATATCATTATACAGTTATCTGCCTGCTGTATCACCTTTGATCTTTGCAGGCACACCAAATACGATCTTCCCATCGGCTACGTTCTCGGTTACCACGGCACCCATTCCAACAATTACACTTTCACCTATAACGACTTTGTTTCTGATACAGGCGCCGAATGAGACCTGAGAATAGTCACCTATACGGCTGCTGCCTCCCAGCATACTCATAGATATAATCAAGCAATACTTTCCAATGACGGCGCTATGCCCCACGTTGCACAGATGGCCTATTTTTGTCCCTCGCCCGATAATTGTATCGCCCATGGCGCCCCGCATTATGCTGGCGTTTGAGCCTATCTCCACATCATCCTCGATTACAACGCCGCCAAGCTGGGGAAACTTTTCCAATTCGCCCTGTTCAATTCTCTCGAAACCCATTCCCTCGGCTCCGATTACCACACCGGCCTGGATAGTGACGTTTTTCCCGATTTTTGTACCCGGATAAATGTATACGTTGCCATGAATCACTGTGCCTTCACCTATCCGGCAATTCCCTATATATGAGTTTGGTCCTATGTGGACAGAGGGATGTATCTTGGCTTCTTTATCGATCGTTGAGCCGGGTGAAATTCCCGGCTTTATTTTTGATGTGAAGTGAACTTGTATTATTCTAGAAATTGCCAATCTGGGATTAGGGACTAATATAAGCGTCTTTTGCTTGAAATCGTCGCCGGTGAACTCAAAGCTATCATGGCAGATAACAATCCCGGCCTGCGTATTGCGCACCATTTGCAGGCCGTCATTACCTTTTTTGTTGCAGAACGTTACACACTGGCTATCTGCATCATCAATGCGTGATACATCTGTCACGGTGCTATCCTGCCTGCCCAGAATTTTATGCTGCATAGCCATGGAATTAACGAGTTCGTTCACGCTAATCTTATGCTGCGATGGCATAACCCACCTCTTTGTGTAAAGAAATATTCTCTCCGATAGCTCTTTTCATGTTATCACCCAGCGTATCACTTCGAATGATTCGGCATACTTGACGCCGATCTGAGTGCCCCTGACCCTGGCCAGGCCGGTTATGAAATCCGGTGTGGCGTAGGCTCTGTCGGCCTGTGACCTGTAGCACTTCAGCGCTTCTGTCTTTTTTCGAACATGCTTTGACTGGAGCACCATAAAAAGGCTGCTGCTGAAGTTCAAATTGTTGTATGGCATCTCATAACCAATTATGGAAATCTTCTTAAAGGCGCGGAAACCCTCCTGTGATACTGTTTGATGATCCTGGTGTGTATCGTTTGTAGATGGAAGCAACACCATTTCAGGCCTGAGCTCATTTCCCAGGCGAATCATGTCCTCCAGTATTTTTTGCCTGTAGCTTGGGAATTCCCTCACCGGGTAATTAAGCAGGATCAAATTCTGCGGTGAAATACCCAGAACCTTTGTGGCCGCGCGGACCTCTTTCTCCAGTATATCTTTAGGCATGCCCTTAGGCACTGATTTCTTGGCTGACGAGAAAGCAACATAATATACCTCATTACCTTCGGTTACCCACCTGTTTATAGAACCACCACAGCCAAATTCACCATCATCGGTATGGGGTGCGAGAACCAAAAATCTGCAATGCATTGTGCCTCCCGAAATTGATTCTTCTAAATATAATTTGATAATCCAAACTCTTTAATTTCCCAAAACGAACTTTCTTCCCCATAGCTCCAGTATATAGAACCGAAAGAAGTACTCACTCTGGTATATGGATTTACCGGATATATATTGATGAAATGCCTTTTGTACCCTATTTATATCAACGTATTCCCCGACAAATAAAGGTGTCATGAAAGCATCATTCATTCCCTTGCTCAAAGTAGTCCTGTACCATAAATCTTTAGGAGTGGTGAATCCCAGCTTGCTTTTTCTTAATCTGATCTCCTCGGGGAGTACACCTCTCATGGCGTTTCTGAGCACATACTTGGTCCAGCCACCGCGCATCTTCTGATTTAGGGGCATGGATGCCAGCTTTTCAACTAGCCTGTAGTCAAGAAAGGGGAGCCTTGCCTCGACGGCGTGAGCCATGGAATTCTTATCTTCGTATCTAAGCAGAACAGGTAGACTGAACTCAAGCAAATCATTCTTCAGCCTTACTCCCAGATTGTTCTTGTATCTGATATCAGTTGTTCTGTCATTGAACCTATCAAGGAATGACTTGCGTAGCAGATTCTCTATGCCAAGCATATTCTTGCCGAAGTTCATATATCTCAGGCCACCTTTTAAGCTGAGCCTGTTTATCATAGCCGGGGACGACAGAAAGTGCAGGGTTTCTGATAGCCCCGTGCAGTATATCCCGTCTTTTAAAAGCTGCACCAGGTAGAAAACGTAGAACTTTAGATAACCGGCCAGCTGTTCGTCGCTACCCTGTCCATCCAGTATGACCTTTACGCCCCTATTCGCTGCCGTTTTCATCACCTCCCACTGGGCGTATATACCGCTTCCAGGGAATGGCTCTTCCTGATGCCATAAAAGGTTGTCAAGCGTTGATGAGAATCCACTTGCAGTAGGGAAAACGTAATTAGCCTCAGCGCCTGTTGCATCAAGCACCTTCTCTATATAGTATCTCTCGTCGAATCTTTTGTCCTCGAAGCAGGCAGAGAAAGTTTTTTGCTTTGCTGATACTGATTTTTTATCAGAGGGGAAAAGCAGATTATTAGCTGTCATGACCACCGAGGAAGAGTCGAGGCCACCGCTGAGGCATGAACCTATCGGCACGTCACTTCTCAGCCGTATTTTAACTGAATCAACGAAGAGGTCATAAAAATCCTTGGCGTATTCTTCATCGCTACGCTCGTTTTTTACCTCGTTTGATACGTCAATATGCCAGTATTTGTGCAGGCTGAGGTTACCAACCCGGGTAACTTTGAGGTAATGGGACTGAGGTAGTTTTTTTATTTTATTAAAAAAACTGCTGTCAGTGTGGTCGAGTATACCAACCTTTAAGAAATCATAGATAAGCTCACTATTTGGTTCTGCTTGTATACTTAATTGAAGAAGCCCCTTGATCTCAGAGGAAAAAGCAAATATGTGACTATCGAAATAATAGTAAAATGGTTTAATACCCAGACGGTCGCGCGCGCAAAATAGTTCCTTTTTTACAGAGTCCCAGATGGCGAATGCCCACATACCGTTAAATTTGCACAGGCAGTCCGGCCCCCATTCCATATAAGCTCTGAGAATGACCTCTGTATCGCTGTTGGATTTAAAATGATGCCCTTTCGCTCTCAGCTCGTTTCTTAACTCAATATAGTTGTAGATTTCACCATTGTGTATTATCCAGATGTCACCCGTATCATTGCACATCGGTTGATGCCCTGCAGGAGAAACATCAATAATTGAGAGCCTGCGGTGTCCGAAGCCAAGGTTATACAGCCCGGGTATATCACTTATGTCCGAGCGGGGTGTGTACACAAAGTCCGAGCTAAGGACATCAGTGTGAGTTTCCTTTCCCATAGCCGAAATATGTTCCCCTGTACTGAAATTGGCCAGCACATAACCCTCGTCATCCGGTCCTCTATGAGAAATAGCGTTAGCCATTCTGACCAGATCATTCGTCCTGATACCAGTAGATTTAAAATCGATAATGCCGACAATGCCACACATCAACCGGCTCCTCTGGAGAGACATCTATTATATACATCCAACAATTTTTTTTCTTCAATCTCCCAATTATACTTTTGCATTACTGCCTTTCTACCGTTTTCACCCATGTGTCGGGCTTCCTCAGGGTGATCAAGCAGATGCAGGATTGCATGAGCATGCTCTTTAGCATTATATGGATCTACCAGGATGCCACATTCAGATTCCCGGATGATGCGGGAAATAATTGAAACATCGGAGGACACAACCGGTATTCCACAGGCCATATATTCAAGGGTTTTTGTACTGATGCCCTCCTGAAATGGCGGGCCAGGCCTCCAGCCTATACTGGAAAGCCTGATATATTTGAATACTTCATTATGTGGTACACGCTCCAGGATCTTCAGTGTACCAGCTGCCACTAATTCCTTCATTGTTTCTCTCTGATTATTGTTTAGCCATTCCATATTGTCGGATTTAGCCAATATAAGGCAGGTTACAGCAGGTTGGCGTTGGGACAGCAAAGTAAGTGTATCCAATATAATTGGGAATCCCATTTCCCTGGTCATATTGCCGGTATAGATCAATGAGTATTGATCATTTTCAGCAGATGGTCCATATTTTTCATATGATTTCGAAACATTTAAGTCAGGGAAGTTATGTACAGCAGTGCAAACCGTCTGGAAACCGGCAAATCTTTTAGTCATCGGCTCTGAGACCGTTATAATGGCGGCAAGTCTGCCGGCAAATATTCTTTCAGTTCTGGTGAATATCCAGGCTACGGATTTTCGCAGGTATTTCGGAAGCCAGTCACGTAAAAGCAGGGTTTCTGCATAATTCTCGTGCACGTCGTAAATTACCGGTTTACCACTGAGTATTTGAAGTAACCACCCCCAAAACAATAATTCCGGATCATGGAAGTGATATATATCGGCTTTTTGTCTGAGTGCCAGCTTAAAAACGCGCCATGTTCCTGTTATCCTTTGGATCCTGTTTCTTGCTCTTGGAAGGGCAACCAGTTCTATATCATCAACAAGCTCATTCCCATTGTGCTGGGCTATGATTGTCAGCTTATAACCTGCCTTTTGCAGGCACCTGGCCTGCTTGAAGAATATACGGTGATCAAAGGGTGAATGGACTGAAGTCAGTATGCAAACCTTTTTCATTTATAGACGATCCTTGAAGATTAATCTCCGCCCGGATTCAATCGAAGCTTCACATGCCGCCCGCGCCTCTTTTTTGGGTGCTGAATCTGGGCCGCTCTTCGGCAGAAAATAAAGCATTACAATAACCAGCCACAGGCCTCCGGTCAAAAAAGCTGTTGTCAGTGCACCGTTTGTGAGGCTGATCGTGGATGCAGCTATTGCAGCCACTCCAAGTCTCAAATCCAATCGCCTTGAGCAAAGGTCCACTATTTTGAAAATGATGCCTAATATGATGCTGTATATCGCAAGGCCTGCGAAGCCAAAATTCATGTATGCGTCGCCGTATATACCTGTATTTGCACTGGTATTTGGATTGCCGAAGTAGATTTTACCTATCAGGTAAGGTGGTGGAAGCTCGTAGGGATAGTCAGCGAAGAATCCCAGTCTGCTGTCCGAAAGATATACAAGCTCGTTATGTGAGAAAAAATCGTAATAGTCGAAAGATATCTGGGCCGGAAGTAATAAAGTTCTATTGGTAATGAGTGATGATATCCATATATGCCCTGTCCACCAGTAGGCCAGTATGCCTATCGCGATGATGCCGGTTAACATGATATTTATGTTAGATAAAGCATTTTTGCGGGTGACTATCCACATCAGAACAAGGACGAAAGGCAAAATATAAAAATATGTCTTGTGGCCCGTGGCGGAATAAAGCAGTAGTTGAAGCAGCACGGTCAGCGCTGCCGGGGCCCATTTCTTTTTAAGGATAAATATGGCGAACAATACAGGATTGATAACTTTGGCCATCCAGCTGAATAAATAGCCGGCCATGGGTATCTGTGCCTGCTTGTATGCAGATCTTATATCATAAACACCCGTGAGATCGAACTTCAAGGATAAACCAAGGTATTGCCAGATCAAATAAAGGGTAGTTAAGCCGAAGCAGATAAATAATAAATACATGATTATTGTAGATTGTCTTATCGGGCGCAGCCGTATACCGGGTACCGGCAGCCGGACAATGAATATGGTTATCAACCAGAAGAAAGATACGGCATAAATATATAGTCTATCCCCATTTGCCAGGGCGAAATACGTTAGCATGGGTACGTATGATAGCAGCATCAACAGCCATACGAATATAGTGGATAATTTGTTCAGTGACTTGGGTGCAGCGACAAAAAGGATAAAGAGCAGAATGTATGATTCAATAAACTTTGAAATGTCGGGCGCCAGAGTAAACCCCATATAGCGCCAGATATCGGAAATCACAAAATAATACGCTAAGTCAAGTGCGGCTTTGTAAAGAAAAACGGTTAACAAAGGCCACAACGTGCTTTTCTTTAACCGTAAATGCAGGTTTCCTTTTTGAAATTGTCCGGTTTCTGCCGCGTCCATATGAACTATACGTTTTTTCAGTATTCTAATCCAGCGTTTGCCCTACTGCTGTTTCCCTATTATAAATCTTGAAGCCACATCTTTAAATAAACTCAGTTCATTGCGGGAGAAGCTTCTCATTAGCCAGATAAGAATTAAGTATATGAAAGCGCCAATGATAATTGCCATGATTACCTGCAGAATACTATATGGATGCAGAAGCCAGATAACAAGTGACATGACCACTGATGCGAAAATACTTTTTACGATGAAGGAGTAACTAAGATCGAACTTGAAATACCTGAAACCGATGATGATGGTCAGTATTCCCGTAACTGCATATGCTATCAAACTGGCTATTCCGGCACCTATAATGCCCCATAGCGGAACCAGAAGAAGGGTAAGGGCTACATTTAGCACCGCAGTGATGATTAGCAGCCAGAGAATCCAGTGGGTCTTCTTTACCAGGTAAAAAATATGATTACCAATTGAGTAGAGTTCGAAAATAACCAATCCTGAAGCTATGAAAGGCAACACCGTACTACCGGACATGAATTCTGTGCTTGTCAATATCCGGATTAACGGCGCTGCCAGTACAGACATGCCAAAGGCAGCAGGTACACTCAGCAATAGTGTGTATTTCAGGGTGAATTTAAAATAATTCTTTGTGCTGGCTGTGTCACCATCGTCATATGATTTTGAGACCGTGGGAAGAAGTAGTGCATTCGCCGGTCCCAGAAAAAGAGAAATTATATTGGCTATGGTGTAAATAGCGGAATATATTCCCACATTTTTAACATCCATAAAGTAGCCGATAATATAGCGATCGCTGGAGTTGATGATCCATAAGGTAACGGTGGCCGGAACCAGTGGCAATCCGTACCTTAGATATGTCCATATCCCGGTAAATTTGGGGAATTGGAAACCCGTTTGCTTCAAGGTAATAATGAAGGCAGCGGTAAAGCACAGGACATCACTGATAAGAACTGCTATTACTGCGCCTGTTAGCTGCCAGCCCGCAAGCATAAAGCAAAGCATCAAACCGACCTGACCAGCGGCGCGGACCACCATAAATATGGCATAGCGCAGCATTTGCCTGAAGGTGCGGAAGTAGGCAATGCTTATATTGCCGAGCGCCTGGGTCAGCACCATAAAAGACGCCAGAACTATAGTATTTGAGTTGTTGATGTCTCCGAGAACGGGAAGATCGCTGAACGACACAAATAGGGCCAGCAGCAGGGATAAAGATATCCCGGAGGCCATGATGGTCAACATTATCGATAAATAAGCTTCACTTATCTTTGACCTGTCCCTTTCTGCGGCTATGAAACGAACCATTGCCATACCCAGACCCAGGGAAGCTACTGACGTGATTAAAGTAATGGTTACCCAGATAATAGACCAGGTGCCATAAAGTGAAGCGCCAAGCCATTTGGTCAGAATTGGTAATCGTGCAAAATTAAGCAGTGCTACCAGCACCTGCGCCATCACCACGAAGCCCACGTCTCTTGCGTACTCGGTATAACCTTCAAGGCGCATATCGCTCATGGTTGTTGTCACAGGCTGTTAATTGCAACAGGAAATAACGGAGGTTGTGAATATGGGGTGAGCTCTTGTACCAACGCCCTATTATAGCTTATTTTAACGCGACTGCGCATTAAAAGTGGGGGAACGATTATCAGGATCTGCGGGAACTTGGTCCGGCTTTCCGGGGTGGTTAATAATATGATTATCGGACTGACTAAATCAATCGTCGGTCTATTCTGCTTCCGCTGCTTCAGAATATGTTTACGGGCCGTTGGTGAAGCTGCGAGGGGTTGTGTTCCATGGGCCCCAGACGGTGGCGTTGCCGGCCCTGGTCCTCCAGTAGTAGACGGTACCGTCGTTGGGGAATCTGTTCATAGTGAAGGAGGTGGCGGTGGTTCCGTTGTGTCTGTAGATGGTGGCGAAGTTGGACTGTGTGCTGACCTGCACCTGGTATTTTGAGGCGCCGGAGACCGTTCCCCAGGAGAAGGTGATGGAGGTGCTGGGAACATAGGCGCCGTTGGCCGGGGAGGACATGGAGGGAGATGTAGCAGGAGCTGAGGCAGTGCCGTTGGTGAAGCTGCGAGGGGTTGTGTTCCATGGGCCCCAGGCGGCGGCGTTGCCGGCCCTGGTCCTCCAGTAATAGACCGTGCCGTCGTTGGGGAATTTGTTCATAGTGAAGGAGGTGGCGGTGGTTCCATTGTATCTGTAGAGGGTGGAGAAATTGGACTGTGTGCTGACCTGCACCTGGTATTTGGTGGCGCCGGATACCGTTCCCCAGGAGAAGTTGACGGAGGCGCTGGAAACATTGGTGCCGTTGGATGGGGATGACATGGCAGGAGAAGTGGCAGGAGCTGCGGCTGTGCCGTTGGTGAAGCTGCGAGGGGTTGTGTTCCAGGGTCCCCAGCCAGCGGCATTGCCGGCCCTTGTTCTCCAGGAGTAGACAGTGCCGTTATTGGGAAAGCCGGTCATGTTGTAGGAAGTATTGGTGGTTCCATTGTGTCTGTAGACACTGGCAAAATTGGACTGTGTGCTGACCTGAACCTGGTATTTTGTGGCGCCGGATACCGTTCCCCAGGAGAAGTTGACGGAGGCGCTGGAAACATTGGCGCCGTTGGATGGGGATGACATGGCAGGAGAAGTGGCAGGAGCTGCGGCTGTGCCGTTGGTGAAGCTGCGAGGGGTTGTGTTCCAGGGTCCCCAGCCAGCGGCATTGCCGGCCCTTGTTCTCCAGTAGTAGACAGTGCCGTTATTGGGAAAGCCGGTCATGTTGTAGGAAGTATTGGTGGTTCCATTGTGTCTGTAGACACTGGCAAAATTGGACTGTGTGCTGACCTGCACCTGGTATTTGGTGGCGCCGGATACCGTTCCCCAGGAGAAGTTGACGGAGGTGCTGGAAACATTGGTGCCGTTGGATGGGGATGACATGGCAGGAGAAGTGGCAGGAGCTGCGGCTGTGCCGTTGGTGAAGCTGCGAGGGGTTGTGTTCCAGGGACCCCAGCCGGCGGCGTTGCCGGCCCTGGTCCTCCAGTAATAGGCGGTGCCGTCATTGGGGAAGCCGGTCAT